>DASZEO010000090.1:0-2682 GCA_035940755.1 Allosphingosinicella sp.
CAGGGGATTTTCTCCGACCTGTTCGCCGCTTTGTCGATCATCTTCGACCGGCCGTTCCGCCGCGGCGACACGATCACCTTCGGAAGCCCGCCTACCACCGGGACGGTCGAGAACATCGGCCTCAAGAGCACGCGGGTGCGCTCACTGAGCGGGGAAGAAGTGGTGATCTCCAACACCAAGCTGCTCGAGCAGCCGCTGCAGAACTGGGCGGTCATGACCCGGCGCCGGGCGGTGATGCAGCTCGGCGTGATCTACCAGACGCCCCCGGACCTGCTCGCCCGGCTACCCGAGGAGCTCAGGGCGATCGTCGAGCGCCAGCCGCTGGCGGAGTTCGACCGCGCCCATGCCTACCAGTTCGCGCCGTCGTCGATCGACCTGGAGCTCGTCTTCCACGTCAACAGCCCGGATTATGCCGACCTCATGCAGGTGCGCCAGGGAGTGGTGCTCGGCATCCTGTGTCGCTTTGCGGAGCTCGGCGTGGAATTCGCCTATCCCACGCAGACCACCTTCACCGCCGCGCCGGACGGCAAGCTGGTCATGCCCTACCCGCAGATGAAGATGGTTGCGGAAGCAAATTCCGACGCCAAGCCGGGCTGAGCGAACCATTCGACCCGCGCGCCGTTGGGGCCTTTTCCCGTCTCGAAAGGACCCGCGCATGAGCCTCCCCGAACAGCAGCAGACGCCCCCCGGCACCGAGGCGGCGCTGCGCCCGCAGGCCGACCATGGCGAGACCAGCTACAAGGGCTCGGGCAAGCTTCAGGACCGCAAGGTCGTGATCACCGGCGGCGACAGCGGCATCGGGCGGGCGGTTTGCATCGCTTTCGCGCGCGAAGGCGCGGACCTCCTGATCAGCTATCTGAACGAGCATGAGGATGCCCGCGAGACGGCGCGCTGGGTGGAGGAAGCCGGGCGCAAGGCGGTGCTCGTCCCCGGCGATATCGCCGATCCGGCGCATTGCCGTTCGATCATCGCCAGGGCCGCCGAGGAATTCGGCCGCATCGACGTCCTCGTCAACAACGCCGCCTACCAGATGACCCACGACACCATCGAAGAGATACCCGACGAGGAATGGGACCACACCTTCGCGGTGAACATCAGCGCCATGTTCCACCTGGTGAAAGCGGCGCTGCCGCACATGAAGGCGGGGGCCTCCATCATCAACACGAGCTCGGTCAATTCCGACAATCCGCGCCCTGACCTGCTCGCCTACGCCACCACCAAGGGCGCGATCGCCAACTTCTCGGCGGGCCTGGCGCAGATGCTCGGCGAGCGGGGCATCCGGGTCAATTCGGTGGCACCCGGGCCGATCTGGACGCCGCTCATCCCGTCGACCATGCCGCCCGAGGAGGTAAAGAGCTTCGGCGAGGACGTCCCGCTCGGCCGCCCCGGACAGCCGGCAGAATGCGCCGGCGCCTACGTGCTGCTCGCCTCCGACGAAGGCAGCTACATCTCAGGCGCGCGGATCGAGATCACCGGCGGCAAGCCGGTGCTCTAGACCAGGCGCTCAGGCAGCGGCGGTGCGAAGCGTTTCGTCACCGCCGGCCCGTTCATGCTCGCGGTGCCGTGCCGACGCCTTCACCGCTTCCGCGCGCCACGCGGCGGGCAGCAGCGCAACGCTCAGCAGATAGCCGAGCACCGCGCTTCCGCCATAGCCCACTAGCGGAGTGGGGTAATTGCCCAGCGCAGCCGCCGCGACGATGGCGAGCCAAGCGGCGCCGAACACCAGCCTGCGGTCCGCCTCACCCGCGCCGAGCGCAGGCAGCAGCAGGAGCACCGACCCTGCCAGGACGGCCGCCCCGACAACAGGATGGACGTCGAACGCGGTGTAGAGAATCTCGTCGACGAAGGGCACGGCCGGCAACGCGTCAGGCTGCACCAGGGCGGCAACGAAGGCCATGGCAGCGGCTGCCGCCGCGGCCAGCGTCCAGCGCGTCGGCTTGCGCATCGCGAGCACCGCCAGGGCTGCCGCCGCCGCTCCGGCCATCGCCCGATCGGGCTGAAGCGCGAGCGCCAGAGCGGCGATGGCCATGCCGGCCGTCGCAAGCCCATCCGGCCGGCGAGCGAACAGGAGCAGCATCGGCGGCAGGAGCACGAGGCTGGGCTGGACGAACAGGGCGCCCACCTTCACCCATCGGGCGGCACCCTCGACCGGGGCCGCCAAGATCGCCGTCGCCAGCAGCGCCAGGCCGAGCAGGGCGAGAATGGCGCCGGACGCCCGCTCGCTCGGCTGCCAGGGCACGCGCGCCGAAATTGCGAGACAGGCGCCGCCGATGCCGAGGGCGGCGGCCTGGACCATCAGATATTGGGCCGGAGCCCCTGCCGCGGCGAGATACACAAGCCCGATTCCCGTCGCACCCGCCGCGCAGGCGACCCCCAACTTTCTTGCCGGCCAGCGCTTCATCGTTCCTGCCCTCCGAGTTGTCGTTTTCCGGAGCCTAACCGTCGGCGATAGCGCGAGCCAGTCCCAATCAGAGGCCGACATCCTCGAGGCTGAGCAAGGTCGCGTTGCCCCCGGAGCTGGTGGTGTCGGTGCTGGTCACGCGCTCGGCGCAGAAGCGGGGGAGGTAGTGTGGACCGCCCGCTTTCGGGCCGGTGCCGGAGAGGCCCTCGCCGCCGAACGGCTGCGAGCCGACGATCGCGCCGATCATCGAGCGGTTGACGTAGAGGTTGCCGACCGTCGCC
>DASZEO010000091.1:0-5182 GCA_035940755.1 Allosphingosinicella sp.
TCGCGCTCGGGCAGGTCGTCCGCCCGTCGACGTTCAACCACATCCTCGATCGCGTCGGCGAGGCCGATTTCCGGCCGCAAATCATGGAGCAGGTGCTTCGCACCCAGACCCAGGCGTACTACGGGCCGCAGAATCACGGCCATTTCGGCCTCGCGCTCGGCTCTTACGCCCACTTCACCAGCCCGATCCGGCGCTATGCCGACCTCGTCGTTCACCGCTCACTCGTCCGGGCGTACCGGCTCGGCGAGGGCGCGCTCACCGACCAGGAAACCGAGGCAATGGAGGTGACGGGCGAGCTCATCTCGAACCTCGAGCGCCGCGCCATGGAGGCGGAGCGCGACACGATCGACCGCTATGTCGCCGCCTATCTTTCCGAGCAGGTCGGCCAGCTCGTCAAATGCCGGATCACGGGCGTCCAGCCGTTCGGCTTTTTCGCCACGGTCGAGGCGCTTGGCGGCGACGGCCTCGTCCCCGTCTCGACCCTGGGCGAGGAATATTTCCGCTACGACGAGGCGAGCCAGACCCTCACCGGCGAGGAGAGCGGCGAGCGGTTCGCTCCGGGCCAGCGCCTGACGCTCCGGCTCGCCCAAGCCGACCCCGTCAGCGGCAGCCTTCGCTTCGCCCTGCCGGACGCCCCCGCCGGCGCGGCGCGGCAGCGCCAGCGGCCGAGGCGCGACGGGCGCGGCGGCGAAAGCGGCGAGCGGCAGCGCGGGCAGGGCAGGCGCGGCCGTCCCGCCAATATCCGCCACCAGGGTAAGCGCCGCTAGCAACCAATCGGCCGCAGCCTCATTCTCGCTTCGTGACCAGCTACGACATCGCCATCGTCGTCGGCAGCCTCAGGCGCGACAGCATCAACCGCAAGGTCGCCCGCTCGCTCTGCGCCTTGGCGGGCGAGCGGCTCAATTGCGACATCGTCGAGATCGGCGACCTGCCGCTCTACAACCAGGAATCGGACGAAGACCCGCCCGCCGCTTATTCCCGCTTCCGCGACGAGATCGGCGCCGCCGACGGCATCCTGTTCGTGACCCCCGAATATAATCGCGGGCTGCCCGGCGTGCTCAAGAACGCGATCGACGTCGGCTCTCGTCCCTACGGCCGGAGCGTTTGGAACCAGAAGCCGGCGGCGATCGTCAGCGCCTCGCCCGGCGGCATGGGCGGCTTCGGCGCCAACCACCAGCTTCGCCAGTCCTGCGTGTTCCTCAACATGCCGGTGATGCAGCAGCCGGAGGCCTATCTCGGCCACGTCCGCGACGACAGCTTCGACACCGACGGCTGCCTCAAGGAAGGGCCGCTCAAGGAAATCATCCTGAAGCTCGCCGCGGCTTATGCCGACTGGGTGCACCTGATCCACGAGGCGCGCTCGCTCCTCGCCGCGCGATGATCAGAGCTTCGGCAGAGTGACTCCGCGCTGGCCCATATATTTGCCCGCGCGGTCGGCGTAGCTCACCTCGCACGGCTCGTTGCCTTGCAGGAACAGGAACTGGCACGCGCCTTCATTGGCATAGACCTTGGCGGGAAGCGGCGTCGTGTTGGAGAATTCCAGGGTCACATGGCCCTCCCAGCCGGGCTCCAGCGGCGTCACGTTCACGATGATCCCGCACCGCGCATAGGTCGATTTGCCGAGGCAGATCACCAGCACGTCGCGCGGGATCCGGAAATATTCCACCGTCCGCGCCAGCGCGAAGCTGTTGGGCGGGATGATGCAGACATCGGTCTTGCGGTCTACGAAGCTGTTTTGGGCGAAATTCTTGGGGTCGACGATGGCATTGTCGACATTGGTGAAGAGCTTGAAATCGTCCGAGACCCGCGCGTCATAGCCGTAGGATGACAGGCCGTAACTGATGCAGCCCTCGCGGCGCTGCGCCTCGACGAACGGCTCGATCATCCCGTCCGCCTGCGCGCGCTCGCGGATCCAGCGGTCGGACATGATCGGCATTAGCGGTCCTCCCGCCCGATGAGGCGCCCGCCGCAGCCGTTGAGCTCGCGCCCGCTCAGGCGGACTCGCACCTGGTCTTCGTAGGTCCGGCCCCCGGCGCTGCAGGGGCCGGGGCTGGCCTGGACGCTGATGACGCTCGTGCCGTCGCCCGATTCCCAGCTGCGCACGCCATTCTCCGTGCGCGGCAAGGTGCGCGGCCACATGGCGACCCTGCCGGGGCCGCGCTGCCCGCCGTCGGGGGCGCTGAGGACGATCCGGTCGTCGCCTATCGTCAGCAGCCAGAACGGCTCCGCCCCGACCGCCTGGTAGCGCACGTTCTGCACCGGCGCATAGGGCTCCGGGGAGGCGGCGCAGGCGGCGGGGAGGCAGAGGGCGAGAAGGCAAAGCCGGCGGTTCATTCCCGTTCGATGCGGGCCGCGGGTCGGCAGAGTCAAGGCCGCGCCACGTTCCAGTCGACTCGCCCCTCGATGCCGCTGAGCCGGCGGAAGTTCGCCCTGGCGGCTCTCGCCCCGATCCGGCTTCGCCTCATCCGCCCGTCGCGGCGCCGCCTCCGGCGTGGCCGTCGCTCGCAGTGGTCGGCTGCTTGATGTGGAGCACGCACAGCAGGGTGAACAGGCGGCGCGCGGTGTCGAAATCCATCGTCACCTTGCCGGCGAGGCATTCCTGGAGCAGCTCCGCCGCTTCGTTGTGGAGGCCCCGGCGGCTCATGTCGATCGCCTCCAGCCCGCGCGGATGGTCGGAGCGCACCGCCTTGAAGTAGCTTTCGCAGATCGTGAAATAGTCCCGGATCGGGCGTCGGAAGCGCGCCAGGCCCATCCGGATCGTCTCGAGCGGCCTTCCCGCCTCGTCGCGAAGCTCGAGGCAGAGGCGATTCTCCTCGACCCTGAGCTTCACGCGATAAGGCCCTTCATGGCCGCTCGCGGCGAATTTATTGCCTTCGAGCAGGTCGAAGATCGCCACCCGCCGCTCATGCTCGATGTCCGGGTTGCGCTTCAGGATCGAGCGCTCGTCGAGTTCGAGGTCGATGATCCGCGGCTCGCCCATGGCGGGCCGGCGTTAGCGGGCGCAGCATCGTCTGGCCAGCGCCGCCCTCCATTCGGCCACAGGCGATCCACAATTCGCTCCCCGTCAGAATAAGAAGTAACTTCCGTGGCTTCTTGAGCCGGCGGGCAGAAGGCGTAGGGTGGCCTCATGCCCCAGTCGCTCGCGCTCATCGAAACCCCCGCCGCCCCCGGCGGCCAGTCGCTCCCCCACAATGTCGAGGCCGAAGCGGCGCTTTTGGGCGCGCTGATGATCGACAACCGGCTCGCCGAGGACATCCAGCTCAAGCTCCGGCCCGACCATTTCTTCGAGCCGCTGCACGGGCGCATCTACGAGCAGATCTTGCGCCTGCTCGACCGCAACATGATCGCCAGCCCGGTCACCCTCCGTCCGCTGTTCGAGGCTGACGAGGAGATGAAGGAGCTGGGCGGCCCGGCCTACCTGGCTCAGCTCACCGGCAGCGGCGCCGCGATCATCGGCGCTCGCGACTTCGCCGAGCAGATTTACGACCTGGCGCTGCTTCGCGCCCTCGTCGGCGTCGGCCGCGAGATGGTCGAACGCGCGCTCGACACCAGCGAGGAGGTCGAGCCCAAGGGCCAGATCGAGGAGGCGGAATCCGCCCTGTATCGCGTTGCCGAGGAAGGCGGCGGGGAGGGGGGCTCGGTCAAGACCTTCGCCCAGGCCGCCACCGAAGCCGTCCGAATGGCCGAAAAGGCGCTCAATGCCGGCGGCGGCCTGTCGGGCATCACGACCGGCCTCGAATCCCTGAACGCGAAGACCGGCGGCCTCCACCATTCCGACCTGATCATCCTCGCCGGCCGCCCGGGCATGGGCAAATCCTCGCTCGCCACCAACATCGGCTTCGCCGCCGCGCAGCGCTACATGAACGATCTCGAGGAAGGCATCCCGCCGGAGAAATCGGGCGGTGCCGCCGTCGCCTTCTTCAGCCTCGAAATGTCCGCCGACCAGCTCGCCACCCGGATGCTCGCGGAGCAGTCGCGGATCAGCTCGGAAGTGCTTCGCATGGGCAAGATCAACCAGGAGGAGTTCCGAAGCCTCGCCCGCGCGTCGGCCCAGTTCGAGCGTCTGCCTTTCTACATCGACGACACGCCGGCGCTCGGCATCGCTGCGCTTCGCACCCGCGCGCGGCGGCTGAAGCGGCAGAAGGGGATCGGCCTCATCATCGTCGACTATCTCCAGCTGCTCCAGGGCACCGGCCGGGCCAGCAACGACAATCGAGTCAACGAGATTTCGGAGATCAGCCGCGGCCTCAAGACGCTCGCCAAGGAGCTGAACGTCCCCGTGCTGGCGCTCTCGCAGCTCAGCCGCGCCGTCGAGCAGCGCGAGAACAAGCGCCCGCAGCTCTCCGACCTCAGGGAATCGGGCTCGATCGAGCAGGACGCCGACATCGTCATGTTCATTTACCGCGAGGAATATTATCTCGCCTTCCAGAAGCCGACCGAGGCGACCGACGGCGACGACGCCAAGGACGTCATGGCCTTCCAGCAATGGCAAGAGGCGATGGCGAAGAAATACGGCCTCGCCGAGCTGATCATCGCCAAGCAGCGCCACGGCTCGACCGGCACTCTCGACCTCCATTTCGAAAGCCGCTTCACCCGCTTCTCCGACCGCGCCGACCACCAGCGCATGCCGGAGATGCGCGGCTAGCGGCGCTACAGCGCCCGGATCCGGGGCCCGCCCCGCTGCGGCTTCATCAGCTCGGTCAGCGCCCAGACCATCGCGTCGCCGCGGTCCGGCGAGCGGCCCGGCCCGCAATAGCCGCCGCCGGAAGCGAGTCCGGCAAGCTCGTCCTCCAGCTCGGGAAACGTGCCCGCGAACTTCGCCTTGCCGCGCTCGAACAAGGCGGCGATCGGCTCCGCCCGCGCCGCCTTGCCGCGGCTGGCATTGACCTTCTTGACCGGCAGCGCCGCATCGGCGCTTCGCAAGGTCGCCTCGACCATGTCGCCGCCATTATTCGCTTCGGCCACCACCCGGTCGGCGCCCCAAGCCTCGGCCGCCCCCGCCACTTTCACCGCCCAGCCCATCGGCGAGGCGCCGGCGATGCTGTGGTCGCCGAGCACGTAGAGCAGGCCGCTCTCAGGCTCCGCGCAGGCGACGATCCCGCACGTCCCGCCGGCCGAGGCGGGCGGCTCGCCTCCGATCACCACCCGCACCAGCCTTGCCTCGTCCCGGCCGAAGTCGAAC
>DASZEO010000092.1:0-6308 GCA_035940755.1 Allosphingosinicella sp.
TTGCCGCGGGCCTGCTCTCTTTTGTTCATTCGCCTGTCGGAGGCGGCGGCGCCCGCCCGGCGCGCAGCGCGATGACCAGCCCGCTAATGCCGAGGAGGCCGCCGGCAAGCGCGAGCGGCGACCAGCGATAGCCTTCGAAAATGGTCGAAAGGATCATCGCGACGATCGGGATCAGGACGCTCGAATAGGCGGCGCGCGCCGGGCCGATGACGCGGATGATCCGGTAATAGAGCCAGAAAGCGAGCGAAGAGGCGACGACGCTCAGATAGAGCAGGCCGAGCCAGTAGCCGATCCTGGCTTCCACGACGGGCGGACCGGCCGAAGCCCAGGCGATCGCGGCGTCCGCTATCGCGCCGTAGAGCATGGCCCAGCCCAGCATAGCCGCGACCGAGCGCGTCCTCACCCCTTCCGCCAGCTGCATGACGTTCGCGACCGAAGCGGCGAGAACCGCCACCAGCGTGAAGCCGAGGCCGGCGAGCACCGCGCGCGGCTCGGTGGCGGCTGCGCGCATCTCCTGGAGGAAAAGCAGCGCCACGCCGGCCATCGCCACCGCCGATCCGGCGAGGAAGCGCGAGGTGATCCTGGTGCCGAAGAAATGCCGGGCGAGCAGCGCGTTGGGCACGACCAGCAGCGCGAACACGACCGCCGCGAGGCCGGAGGTGATGTAGAGCTCGGCGATATAGACGCTGTTATAGTTGACGACGAACTGGAGCAGCCCGAGCAGCAGGGCGAGGCCGTGCCCGTTGCGGCCCAGGCTCAGCGGAGCGCCGGCCGCTCTGGCGATCGCCAGCATCACCGACCCCGCGATGAAGAAGCGGTAGCTGACCGACCACACGCCCGGCACCGCCCCGAGCTGATCCTTGATGACGATCCAGGTCGAGCTCCAGATCAGGCTGATCAGCAGGAAGGAAAGGAGCAGCTTCGGGTCGCGAAATCCCGCTTGGGTCGTCACAGCGCCCGGATCGCCGCGGCCAGCGCCTCGACGTGGGAGGGATCGCTGTCCCAGCTCGTCACCAGCCGCGCCTCACCGCGGCCCCAGTCGTAGAAGTCGAAGCCCTGCGAGCGAAGCGCCGCCGCCTCGTCTGGCGTGACTCGGATGAAGATCTCATTGGCCTGAACCGGCAGCACCAGCCGGTCGGCGCCGGCGGCGTCGGCGAGGCTGGAGGCGGCGGCATTGGCCGCACGCGCGTTCCTCAGCCAGACGCCGTCTTCGAGCATCGCCAGCACCTGCGCCGCCAGGTAGCGGCCCTTGGAGAAGAGATGCCCGGCGCGCTTGCGCCGGTACAGCGTCGCGGCCTTCAGGCCCGGCCGGAAGAAGACCAGCGCCTCGGCGCACAGGCCGCCATTCTTGGTGAAGCCGAACGACAGCGCATCGACGCCGGCGCGCCAGCTGAGGTCCGCCGGCGAGCAGCCCAGGCTCGCCACCGCGTTGGCGAACCGTGCCCCGTCGAGGTGGAAGCCGAGGCCGCGTTGGCGGCAGAGATCGCCGAGGGCGGCGGTCTCGTCGGGCGTGTAGACCAGGCCGTATTCGGTCGCGTTGGTGATCGACAGCGCCGCCGGCTGGACTTGGTGGACGTCGTCGCGCACGGTGGCGAGCAGCGCCTCGACCGTCGCGGGATTCAGCTTCGCGCCTTCGCCCTCGCCGAGCAGCAGCTTGGCGCCGTGGGTGTAGAATTCGGGCGCGCCGCACTCGTCGTTCTGGATGTGCGCGTCGCGGTGGCAGACGATCGAGCCGTGCGGCGGGCAAAGCGCCGCCAGCGCCAGGCTGTTCGCCGCGGTGCCGGTCGCCACCCACAGCGCCTCCACGTCCCTCTCGAACAGCTCGGAAAAGGCGGCGTCGAGCCGTCGGCTCCAGGCGTCGCCGTCATAGGCGGTGTCGAGGCGGTTGGCCTCGGCGAGGGCCGCCATCGCCTCGGGGCAGGCAGCCGCGGCATTGTCCGAAAAGAAGCGCACGCGGCGGCCATAGAGCGGCGCCGACCCGCGTCAACGCCGATTTCCGCCCGCTCGTTTACCAAAATTTTGGCCTCGCGGGTGTAGACCTGCGCGCAGAGGCGAGGAACCAGGGATGGGCGCAGACAATTTCGTGAATTCCGAAGTGCACGGCAAGCGCGGCGCCCGCCGCGCGCGCGTGCTCTTGGCAGCCCGGCTCAAGACCCCTTACGGCGAAGTTGACGCCCGTCTGCGCGACCTCTCCCGCAAAGGCGCGCTCGTCGAATGCACGAAGCAGCCGCCGGTGGGGAGCGAGGTCGTGTTCATGCGCGGCAACACCATCGTTCCGGCCCGAGTCGCCTGGACTGCCGCCGGCCGGGTTGGGCTGGAATTTCTCTATATGATCGATGAGCAGGAAGTGCTGGTCCAGCTCAAGAAAACCTCTGGCGGATCCGGTTTCGAGCGGTTTCGCCGCCCGGGCCTGAACGAGGCCCTCTCCGACCAGGAGCGCAAGCTCGCCGAGGCGTGGGGCGTGACGGTCGGGCTCACGGTCCCGGGCACCTGAGGGCAAGGCGATGGACGCCCTTTCCGGCAGCTGGACTTTTGCAAGCGGCAGCGGCGGCCCCGGCAGCGGCGGCACGTCGCTCAGCGGCGAGCTTTCCACCGACCGCGCCTTCGCAGTGCCGCGCAAGGGCCGGCGCGCCGAGCGCCTCCCGGTCGAGCTCGGCGCCGGCCTTCGCCAGCGCGGCGCGTCCGGCGTATCCGTGCAGATCATGGACCTTTCCACGGACGGCTTCAAAGCGGCCACTCACCTCGAGCTCTACCCCGGCACCGACGTCTGGCTGCGCCTGCCCGGCCTCGAGGCAAGCCACGCGCAGGTCATGTGGTCGGAAGGCCATTATGTCGGCTGCGCCTTCGTCCGCCCGCTCCATCCGGCGGTCGTCGACATGATCGTCCAGAAAGCCCGCCCGCGCTGAGTTCTGCGGCAGGCGGCGCTCAACCTGCGGGTGGCGGATCCTGGTAGATGATGTCGATCCCGGCCGTGAGGGTCGTGAAGGTGCCGAAAATTTCGACCGTGAAATCCGCCGAGCCGTCCCCGTCCTTGTCCGCGTGCAGGAAAGCGTGCCCGGAGGCGGTGGCATCATATTCGACCCAGAAGCTGTTGGCTCCGTCGCTCGCGCCCGTCGTCGAGGCGTGAAGCGCTGGACTCCCGCTCGGCCCCATCGCGACATAGCGTATGTCGATCGTGTCATGTTCAGCCGTGCTGAAGTCGCGGATGACGTCCACGCCGACGGCATAGCCGTTGGCGTTGCCGAGGACCGGATCGTCATAGGCCTTGGCGGTCGAATCCCAGAGATGGGCGAAGGTGAAGCGATCGGCGCCTGAGCCGCCGGTAATGTCGTCTCTGCCCGCGCCGCCGTCGATCCGATCGTTGCCGGTGCCGCCGTTGATCGTGTCGGCTCCGTCCCACGCATTGATGGAATCGTTCCCGTCCTGGCCGAGCAGAACGTCGTTGCCTGCGTTGCCGACGAGGCCGTCGTTGCCGGCGCCGCCTTCGATATAGTCGTTCCCGGCATCGCCGTAGAGGTGATCGTCGCCGCCGCCGCCGAAAATCCGGTCGTCGCCGCCCCCGCCGTGGATCTCATCCTGCCCCTTGCCGCCGTTGAGCAGGTTGTTGGCGTTGTTGCCGTAAAGCTTGGCCATCCCGATGCCTCCCTTGCTGAGCAAATCCCCCGCGAACTCAGCGACTCGCGTCCCGCATCTCTAGCGGCGCCCGAGCCGCGCTGCATCACCCGTTCGGGTGAGATTCCCACATGGCCGACAAGCCGAGCACGATCCTGACGACATCCTGCTGCCGGTTGACGTGGAGCTTGCGGAAGAGCCCCTTCAAATGACTGCGCACGGTCTCGGGCGAGACGCCGAGTGTCGCTGCCGTCTCCTGCGCCGTCCAGCCGAGGGCGATGGCGCGCGCGACGCGAGCCTCCGCGGCCGTGAGGCCGTAGACGGCCTCCAGCGCCGCATCGGGGGTCGCCGCCGGTGCCGCAGGGTCATGGATGATGAGCACGATCTGCTCCGCTCCGCCCCCCGGGAGCGGCTCCGAGCCACGCATCCGCGCGATGAATGCGGCATAGGAAGGACGTCCCGACGGCCGCTCGATGCCCACCCAGCCTCCGAACGAATCCGCCGCGAAGGCAAGCGCCTCCAGCCTTCGTCTCGACGCCGGGTGCATGCACTCGAGCCGCCGGTCCTGCAAAGCGAGGCCGTCGCGCTCCGCCAGCAGGTCGCGGGCGCGGCGGTTGGCGAAGTGAACCTCGCCGTCGGCCCTCAGGATGACGATCGCGCGCGGGGCATTCTCCAGTATCGCCAGCTGGACGGAGGTCTGCTCGGTGAGCGTCCCGATCCGATCTGCCAGCGTCACGGCCTGCCGAAGGTGAGTGCACAGCACCCCGGCCAGCTCGATGTCCTCGCGCTGGGCGTGGCCGGCGGCTGAGGTGCGCTGCATGCTGAAGCTGACATGATAGTCCCCCGTGCAGCCTAGCTGACCGCCCACATAGTAGCGTAAGCCGTGCTTCCCCAGCCAGTCGTAGACCGGGTCTCGATCCATCTCCTGCTCGGACAGGACCATCGCGTCGTACTGGATCGGTATCTCGGGGTGGCGGATGGCGAAATCTATCCGGCGGCACAGCGCCATATACTGGGTCGCATATTCCTCGCACTGCTCGCGCGTAAATCGCCCGGCGTAAGCCCGTGGCTGGACCCCGGGCCGAAGGGGCGCGAAGTCCAGCACAGCACCGGCGCTCCCGGTGAGCTCCTCGATGGAGCTGAGCGCGTCCTGCCACCGCGCCGGATCGAGCGCTGCCGCATAGATGGTCTCGAGGGTTGTGTCGAAACGATCGCGAAGAGACATTGTCGCCCCCGCCCCGGTTGCCGTGTCCACCTAGCAGAAAAGCTGGGTCGCCGGGAGTCTCGGAGCTGGAGCCTTCACGCCGAGCCGCCGATTTACGCCGACCGGCGGATTCGGATTCTCCCCTGTCCTATGTTAACAAGCCCGAGTCGGAGGGGAGGCGACGGCATGGAATCAGATCATCGTTATTATTCGCGGCGGGCCGCCGAGGAGCAGGGCCGGGCATCGCGCGCCATCACTGCCGAGGCCCGAGAGCGGCACCGCGAGCTCGCCAAGCTGTTTTCGATGAAGGCGGCGCAGCAATTGCGCACCGAGGAGCGTCAGCTCGCCGCAGGCTGACGTGCAGCGGCGCCACGCGTACGGAAAGAATGGTGCTGCCGGTGAGGATTGAACTCACGACCTCAGCCTTACCAAGGATGCGCTCTACCACTGAGCTACGGCAGCACGTCTTTTCGGAAGGCGGCGCTATGGCCGCAGCGCGGATATAGTGTCAAGGCGAGTTGCCGCAAGCCGAGGCGGCCGGGAGCTCCCTCCACGATGACGAAGAACGATGAGGAGCGCGACAAAAGGCTCGCCGCCGCGCTCCGGGAAAATCTGCGGCGGCGCAAGGCGCAGGCGCGAGGCGACGTTCAAGAACCGCGGCCGCCCAGGGAGGATTAAAGCGCCGCGCAGCTCCGCTCGAGCCACGCTTTCGCCTCGCCCTCCAGCTGCGGGCCGACCACCTCGAGCACCTTCGCGTGATAGGCATCGACCCACTCGCGCTCTTCGGGCGAGAGCATCTCGTTGGCGATGAGGCTTCGATCGATGGGGGCGAAGGTAAGCGTCTCGAACCCGAGCACAGGCTTCTCGGCGCCGTCAACCTCCCGCCGCTCGACCAGCACCAGATTCTCGACGCGGATGCCGTAGGCGCCGGTGTTGTAATAGCCCGGCTCGTTGGAGAGAAACATGCCGGCGCGCAGCGGCTCGTCGCCGCCCGGCTGGCTGCTCCCGACCGGCGAGATTCGCTGCGGCCCTTCATGGACCGCGAGATACGCCCCGACGCCGTGGCCGGTGCCGTGGGCGTAATCGAGCCCGGCGGCCCACAGATATTGGCGCGCAAGCGTGTCGAGCTGGCTGCCGCGGGTGCCATCGGGAAAGACCGCGCGGGCGACGGCGATATGGCCTTTGAGCACGCGGGTGAAGCGGTCCCGCATCTCCGCGGTCGGGGTGCCGATCGCGACGGTGCGGGTGACATCCGTCGTGCCGTCCGGATACTGGCCGCCGGAATCGACGAGGTAGAGCGAGTCCATCTCGAGCGGCCGATTGGTCTCCTCCGTCACCCGGTAGTGGACGATGGCGCCGTTGGGTCCCGCGCCGGAGATGGTGTCGAAGCTGGTGTCGCGAAGGTCGCCGCAGGCCTGGCGAAATTCGTGAAGCTTCGCCACCGCCTTCAGCTCGTCGACATTGCCCTTCGGCGCCTCGAGCGAGATCCAGT
>DASZEO010000093.1:0-6423 GCA_035940755.1 Allosphingosinicella sp.
TTCCGACTTTGTTCCCTCGGCTCAGGCCGCCGCCTCGAACGGCAGGCCGAGCGCATCCGCCACCGCGCGGTGCCGGATCTTGCCGCCCGAGACGTTGAGCCCGTTGGCGAGGTG
Organism: Allosphingosinicella sp.; assembly: GCA_035940755.1. Classification (GTDB taxonomy): domain Bacteria; phylum Pseudomonadota; class Alphaproteobacteria; order Sphingomonadales; family Sphingomonadaceae; genus Allosphingosinicella. The sequence goes on from DASZEO010000093.1 coordinate 115, forward strand.
CGGATCGGCTTTCATCGCCGCTTCAGCGCCTTGGCCCGCAATCTTGAGAACGAACGGAAGTGTCGCATTGTTGAGCGCGAAGGCCGAGGTCCGAGCCACGGCGCCTGGCATGTTGGCCACGCAATAGTGAATGACGCCGTCAATCTCGTAGACGGGGTCGCTGTGGGTCGTCGGCCGCGACGTCTCGAAGCACCCGCCCTGATCGATCGAGATGTCGACCAGCACCGAGCCGCGCTTCATCGTCCTGAGCATGTCGCGAGTGACGAGCTTGGGCGCCGCCGCTCCCGGGATCAGCACCGCGCCGATCACCAGCTCCGATTTCGTGACGGCGCGGGCGATGGCCGCTCGCGAGGCGTAGGCGGTCTTGATCTGGCTGCCGAAGAACATGTCCAGCTCGGCCAGGCGGGCATTGGAGATGTCGTAGATGGTGACGTCCGCGCGCATCCCGACCGCCATCTGCGCCGCATTGACGCCGGCAATGCCGCCGCCGAGGATGGTGACCTTGGCCGGGGCGACGCCCGGCACGCCGCCCAGCAGCACGCCGCGGCCGCCCTGCTCCTTTTCCAGATAGTGCGCGCCGACCTGGATCGACATCCGCCCGGCCACCTCGGACATCGGTCTGAGCAGCGGCAGCGAGCGGTCGTTCGCGGTCACCGTCTCGTAGGCAATGCAGGTGGCGCCCGACTTGATGAGGCCCTGCGTCTGCTCCGGGTCCGGCGCCAGATGGAGGTAGGTGAACAGGACGTGCCGCGGCTCGAGCAGCGCGATCTCGCTTGGCTGCGGCTCCTTGACCTTCACGATCATGTCTGCGGCGGCGAAGACCTCAGCGGCGCTGCCGGCGATGCGGGCGCCGGCATCGACATAATCCTGGTCCGAAAAGTCGATTCCCAGCCCGGCGCGCGCCTCGACGATCACTTCATGGCCCGCCGCGGTAAGCTCGGCGACCGAAGCCGGGGTGAGGCCGACCCGATATTCGTGAACCTTGATCTCCTTCGGCACCCCGACGCGCATCTTCGACTCCCTCTTGTCTCAAGCGGCGGCTCTATAGCGGCCCCCGAAACCTTTGTCGCCGTTGCGGAGCAGGGGGCGGGGTGCTAATTCGTCCGCCGCCTTGGCAGGGTCAGGGCAGTGGGAGTCCTCGAGACGTTTCTCCGCCCCGACCGATGAGCGACATTACGGCAGCCCCCGAGCAGCCCGCGGACCGTCCGGCGGGCCACCACCCGCGAGGCAGCCTCGCCAAGCTCGCCGTGGGCGCCGTCGGCATCGTGTTCGGCGATATCGGCACCAGCCCGATCTACGCCTTTCGAGAGACGTTCGCCGGGCACCATCAACTTGCGCCGGAAGCCTTCCGCATCGTCGGCGTGCTCAGCCTGATCTTCTGGTCGATGATGATCGTCGTGGCGCTCAAATATGTCGCGGTCATCATGCGCGCCGACAACAAGGGGGAGGGCGGCAGCCTCGCTTTGCTCGCCCTGATCAGCCGCAAGACGGAGCGCGGGCGGCGTCGCTGGACGAGCGGCATCATCCTGCTGGGAGTCTTCGCCTGCGCCCTGTTCTACGGGGACAGCATGATCACGCCGGCCATTTCCGTCCTGTCCGCGGTGGAGGGCCTAACCACGGTCGAAGCCAATTTCGCGCCGTTCGTGCTTCCGGTGGCGATCGGCATCCTCGTCTTCCTGTTCGCCATCCAGGGGCACGGGACGGCTCGCGTCGGCGCCTTTTTCGGGCCGATCATGATCTTCTACTTCATGGTCCTGTCGGTGCTCGGCGTCATCCACATCGCCGCCGCGCCCGCCATCATCGTCGAGACGATCAACCCGCTCAACGCCGTTCGCTTCTTCATCGCCGACGACGTGCACGCCTTCCTGGCGATGGGCTCGGTCGTGCTCGCGGTCACCGGCGCGGAAGCCCTTTACGCCGACATGGGCCATTTCGGGCGCAAGCCGATCGGCGTCTCGTGGCTGTGCTTCGTCATGCCGGCGCTGATGCTCAACTATATGGGGCAGGGGGCGATGATCCTGTCGCTCGACAGCGCCGCAGCGGTCGAGGCGGTGCGCAATCCCTTCTTCCTGCTTGCCCCGGAAAGCCTTCGGCTGCCGCTGGTGATCCTGGCGACGATGGCGACGATCATCGCCAGCCAGGCGGTGATCTCGGGCGCGTTCTCGGTCACTCAGCAGGCGATGCAGCTCGGCTTCATCCCGCGCCTCCGAATCCAGCATACCAGCGAGGCGGCGGTGGGGCAGATCTACATCCCCGTCATCAACTGGTCGCTGATGGTGATGGTTATTCTGTTGGTCCTCTTCTTCCAGTCGTCGAGCAACCTCGCCGCCGCCTACGGCATCGCGGTGACCGGTGCCATGTTCATCGACACCTGCCTGCTCACCGTCCTGCTCTTCTCGCTGTGGCGGTGGAAGCCCTGGTTCTCGGTGCCGCTGCTGACGGTCTTCTTCCTGGTCGACATCGCCTATTTCTCGGCGAACCTCACCAAGGTGCCCGACGGCGGCTGGTTCCCGCTGCTGGTGGGCTTCATCGCCTTCACCATGCTGACTACCTGGGCGAAGGGGCGCAAGCTCATGATCCAGCGCATGGACGAAGGCGCGATTCCGGTGCCGATCTTCATCAAGTCGGCGACCAACAGCGCCACCCGCGTCCCCGGCACGGCGGTTTTCATGACGACCACGGCGGAGGGCATTCCGCACTCGCTGCTCCACAACCTCAAGCATAACAAGGTGATCCACGAGCGGGTGCTGCTTCTCACCGTCAAAATCGAGGACGTGCCCTATGTCGAGGAGGAGGAGCGGATGCGGCTCGAGGATCTCGGCCAGGGCTTCTTCCGGCTGATCGTGCGCTACGGCTTCATGGAAGAAACCGACGTGCCCGCGGCGCTGGCGAAGGTCGAAAGCTGCGGGCCGCAGTTCAAAATGATGGACACCAGCTTCTTCCTCGCCCGGCAGACCTTGATCGCTTCGCCCGCCCGGCCCGGAATGGCGCTGTGGCGCGAAAAGCTGTTCGCCTGGATGCTGCGTAACGCCGAAAGCGCGATGGAATTCTTCAACCTGCCGCCCAACCGGGTGGTCGAGCTCGGCTCGCAGGTCGAGATTTGACCCCGCTCATCGTCACCGCCCTGTTCGGGCCGGGTGACGACGGCTGGATCCAGGAGCTTCGGCGGACGCATTACCCGCCGGAGCGCAATCGGGTGCCGGCCCACCTCACCTTGTTCCGCCAGCTGCCGCCCAGCGTCGAGCGCGAGCTCTCGCAGCGGCTCGCAACCGCGACGGCGCGGCCGCCGCCGCGGGCGGAGGTCGCCGGCGTGATGGATCTTGGGGAAGGGACCGCGCTGCGGATCGAAAGTCTGGACCTGGCGGCGATCCGCGAGGAGCTGGCCGACGCTTTCCACGGCCTGCTGATGCCGCAGGACCAGGCGCCGTGGCGGCCGCACATCACGATCCAGAACAAGGTGGAGCCGCGCGACGCGCGCTCGCTGCAGCAGCGGCTGCAGGCGTCGCTTCAACCGCGCCCGCTCGCGATCCGGGCGCTCGCCTCCTGGCGCTATCTCGACGGGCCCTGGCAGCCGCTGAAGACTCACGCGTTCCGCGGCTGATGCAAGACGGCCTCAGTCGCTCTGACCGACGCCCTCGCAGCTATAGTCGAAAGCGGCGAGGCCGGCGTCGAGGTGTGAGGCGAGCAGCGGCATGTCCATCAGCTCGTCGATCCGCTCGTCGCTGCTGAGATCGCTCGCCTCGGCGAAAGCGTCCTCCCATTCGCTCGCGTCGTAAGTGCCGCGGCCGACCCATGCCAGCGCCAGCGTTTCAGCAAGCTGGTCGTCGGCCAGGTCATCAAGCGTCGCCTGGATCTCCTCCTCGACGCCGGTATTGAGCTCGTCTTCGAGGACCGAGAGCGCCTGGTCCTCGGCCTCGTCGTCGAAATCATCGACATTGTCCGGATCCTCGTCCGGATCGGCCGCCGGCACCTGCGCCTCGGCCTCCCGGGCGCGCAGGATCAGCCGGCACAGCGTTTCGAGCGGGGTAAGCAGTTCCATGAGCCTCCTCCGTGGCTCCCCTTCGGGGCACGAAACGAGGTGGAGGGTCGGGGGTTCCGGCCTGTTGTCGGCATGGCGGCGCCTTGAAAACGGGCCGCTGCCACTCCAGTTGACCCTCGCGGCGCCGCTTCCTATAGCCGCGCGCGGCTGGCATCCGAGGGCCAGCGAGGCCCGATGGGGCGGAGTAGCTCAGCTGGTTAGAGCAGCGGAATCATAATCCGCGTGTCGGGGGTTCAAGTCCCTCCTCCGCTACCACCCTCGACCGGCGCAAACAGCGGGACGTGGAACGGACGCTGCGGAAGACATCGAGACTCGCAGCGCCCGTTCAACCTCGAAGCCGTCGCTTAGCGGGCCGGCTGCTCGTGATTGCTTCCGCTGAAGGATGCCGGCGGGGCGCGCGCGCCTGCCGCAAAGACACACACTGCGAATTATCACGGTTAATAACATTGGTTAACCGGAACCGGGTGCGGAAGCGGCGTTTTACGCGCTGTTGTGTTTGTTGCGTCGCGTACCGAATTCGCCGTCGGCAGTCCTGTCGGGACGGCTCGCCCGCGCCGGGTGCGCTTCAAGTTCGTCGTGGCGCTGGCGGTGGCGCTGATCTGGACCCTGTTCAGCGTCTGGGTCTCGGCCAGGTGGATGGACGAGCTCGGCGCGGTGACCCATCCGCTGTTCGCGCTCGTGGCGATCACTTTCATCGCCTACGTGCCCGGCTTCATGAACGCGTTCCTGGTGACGTCGCTGCTGCTCGACCGGCGGCCGCCGCGCCGCCGCCAGCCCTGGTATCCGGGCGTGAGCATCCTCATCGCGGCGTACCAGGAAGAGGACGTGCTGGCCGACACGCTGGAGAGCATCGCCGGCGAGGAATATCCAGGCGAGCTCGAGGTGCTGGTGCTGAGCGACGGCTCGACCGACCGCACCGCGCACGTCGCGCGCGAGGCGGCGGCACGGCTCGACTTTGGCCCGGGCGTCACCGTCCGAATCTTCGACTTCGTCGTCAATCGCGGCAAGGCCGCGGTGCTCAACCGCGGGCTGGAGGCGGCGCGCCACGACCTCATCCTGACCATCGACGCCGATTCCCGGCTCCGTCAGGACGCCCTAACCGACATCGTCGAGCGGATCCTTTCGGATCCTCCGGGGACGATGGCCGTCGCCGGCGCGGTGCTGGTGCGCAACGCGCGCGAGAACCTCATGACCGGCGCTCAGGAATGGGATTATTTCCACGGCATCGCCGCCGTGAAGCGAATGCAGAGCATGTATCACGGCACCCTGGTCGCGCAGGGGGCCTTCTCGATCTACCGGCGCGAGGCGCTGGAGGCGGTGGGCGGCTGGCCCGACTGCGTCGGCGAGGACATCGTCCTTACCTGGGCTCTGCTTCGTCAGGGCTACCGGATCGGCTATGCCGAGGACGCGATCGCCTTCACCCGGGCGCCGGCCTCGTTCCGCCAGTTCGCACTTCAGCGCAAGCGCTGGTCGCGCGGCCTCGTCGAAGCCCTCCACCTCCATGAGGCGCTGCTGTTCACGCCGCGCCTCTCGGTGCTGTTCATCTGGTGGAACCTGCTCTTCCTGCCGCTCGACCTCGTTTACACCCTCGTGTTCATGCCCGGGCTGGCGGCGGCGGCGTTCGGAATTTTCTGGATCGCGGGACCGATGACCCTGGCCGTGCTGCCGCTGGCCGGCCTGTGGAACCTCGTCATCTACCGTGTCCAGAAGCGCATGGCTCGCCGCCAGCACCTCGAGCTGCGCCACAACCGGGGAGGTCTGGTCTTCTACCTGCTCGTCTACACGCTGCTCATGCAGCCGGTCTGCGTGTGGGGCTACGCGGCCGAGATCATGGGGCTGACCAAGCGATGGGGTACGAAATGAAAGACGTCGCCAGCGCGCCGATCGCCGCCTTGCTGCTGATCCTGGCCGCCCCCGCCGCCGGGCAGGAGGCGCCTGCGCAACAAACGGCGGAGGAGCCGGCCGGGGCGGGCCCCGCCGTCGGCACCGACCTCTTCTTCTCGGCCGACGGCGACCATACCGACGTGCTTCGGATCGGCGCCGACGTCGACCTGCGCTATTCCGGACCCGAAGACTATTTCGGCGTGCGCCTGGAAAAAGCCTGGTTCGATCCGCTGGGGCAGGGCGGTCGCGGGCGCGAGCGGGCTTACCTGCGCGCCGCGAACAGCTTCGCCGGCGGTGCCTGGAAATGGAGCCTACGGATCGGCACCGACGGCGATTCGGTGCTGGGCGCGGCCGCCATCCACAACGAGGCGCCGTTGCGGCAGGAA
>DASZEO010000094.1:0-13294 GCA_035940755.1 Allosphingosinicella sp.
CGCCAATTCTACAGCTTGGCCAATAGTCTTTGCGTAAACTAGCTTTACTTGCGCGGCTGTTACCGCGCTATGGATCGCTGATAGCGTTTCGCTGTTCATCCCAGGATGTGCTTTCGTCAAGTCGGCTTGCTACAGCCGGAACCGAGGCGGTCGGTCACCGGGGGTTAGCAACCTGCTTGACACAGGTCGGCGGCTTTTAAGCCCTTGCGGGCTCTGGACATGGCGCGCCGCCCCCGGCTACGAAAGCCGAAGTGGAGCGCGCCTCGCCAAAGGCGCCTCAATTCGGCGGCGATCCCGCGCCAACGGGAAGCCACCTAGTCAAGTCCGGGTTGCTACACCCACGGACACGTTGCCCTAGATCGGAATCGCGCGCAACGCCCCTGCGGGGGCCGCGCTATGCCTCTTCTTCGTCCGGCATGTCGGTGATCGTGTGGACGGCCACGATTCGGTACGCCAGCGGCCGCCCATCTGCGCGCAGCTCCACGTTCACGTCCACGTCGAACAGCTTGCGAAAGACGTTTTCGTGGCCCTTCAGCATTTCGTGCCGGATGCGCTGCTCCGCCAATTCCGAGGCATAGACCACCGGCAGCGCCTTTGCGTGTACCTTGTCGATGATCGCCCGCTCGCCCGTTCGCTGGCCCAGCTTCGCATCCTCGATGCTCGGCCGAACGAACCGCATCAGCACCCGCTCGTGATCGATGTCGCCGCGATTCTGCAGCTCCTTCCGCTGCTCCACGATCTGCGCCCTAGCGGTGCGCGCTTCCGGGGTGCGGAACTTGACCGCGGCCCGCACCTGGCGCTGCTGATCCTCATATTGCACGGCCTCGATCTCGGCCGAGCCGTCCCGATCGTTGGCGACGGCCAGCACTTGGCCCATGAAGTCCACCAGCTCGGATTTCGAGGCATCCGGCAGGCGCCCGCCCGGCTTGAAGAACGCCATTAGGCGCCCGCCGTAGAGTCGCACGAACTCTTCCAGGATCAGGATTTTATCCATGTTGTTGATCATGACGGTGACGCCAGCCACCGCCCACGGAATCAGCTCCGCCTCGATCGATCCTTCGCGAACCTCTCGCACGTAAATCTGCGCTTCCGGCGCCAGGTCAGGCCGGTAGGCCCTGATAAAGCGCTCGTATTCGTTGCCGAGCGCGGTGAAGGCGGAAACGAAATCCCCGATCTCGATCGGATCGCGCGTCTTAAGGCGCATGATGATATGCGGATCGTGCCCCTCCATAAGCTCTGCATAGGAAGGACCGTCCGCGAAATAGTCAAGCATCCGGCCCTCGTTGCCGTCTAAGACGGCGCCGCTAGAATGGCCGTGGAAGGATTGACGCCACCTAGCGGCCCCGCACGGCGCTGAACCCGTTGCCGCCGCCTATGAAGCCCCCACCGCCGCCCGTACCGGCAGGAGCGAGCCGGTTCAGCTGGACGCCAAGCTGCGCCAGGCGCTCGTTCATCTGACTGAGGATTTCGTTCGCCTGCCCAGTGTTGGCGGCGGTCTGCTCGACAAAGGGGTCCACGGCCGTTCGGATCGGAACCGCGCTGTCGATCTTGGCAATGGCCTTGCTCGTCGCGGCCATCACCAAGTCCTGCGCTTCGAAAAACTTGCCCGTCGAGCCGTACAGCTGACGCTCGATATCGAGGAACGTCTGAGCGGTGGCCTGGTATTTCTCTTGGTCGATACCTTCGCCGGCGTTGATCTTGTCGAGGAATGGCCGCAGCGCCGCCGTCGCCGCCTCCTCCTGCTGGCGCAGCGAGTAGGGGCTGCTCGGGCCGATCTTCATGCCCTCCAGGAAGTCCTTGAGCCCTTGGGACGCGGACGCGGTACGGGCAGTCGTCTCTTCCAGCTCCAGCTTATAGAGCTGCTGCGCCTGCGCCATCTGCTCGGCTGACGCGGCGCCTTCGTGCAGCGCGCTCACGGTCTTGGCCCACTTGTCGTGCAACTGATCGAGCGCGAAGCCGACAGGATCGAGACGCTGCTTCAGCAGCTTCGGAATTTCCTCGATCATAGCTGCCTTGTGATCGCCTTTTCCAGGTCGCCGCTGCCGTTCTGGAGGAGGCGCTTCGCCGCGTCGCTGATCCCGCCCACCACGCCGTCGCGGATCAGCTCCGCCACGCCGGCGCGGATCAGCGCCTCCTGATCGTCGCCGAAGTCGATCGCGCCCTTCTTCGTCTTGGTGATCCCGCTGCCGGTCCGGTCGAGACGCCATTTGCCGTCGCGCTGGCCGATCGACAGCGTGCCCGCGCCGGTGATCTCGCCGCCCAGCATGTCAGCGATCCGCTCGGCCGAGGCGATGATCGACTCCATGGCGCCCGACGAAGCAGCGATGTAATCGCGGCTGTTGCCGCGCGTCGATCCTACCCCCAGCTCGCCGCCCGAAAAGCCGAGCGTCGCGCTGCCGCGCTTGGTCGACTTGAAGACGCCGAAGCTGCTGAGCAGCGTCGCGGCGGCCGCTGCGGCGGCCAGGTAGGGCATGGCGCTGCTCGCAGCGCCCATGAGGCCGCCCAGCCCGCCAGCGCCGCCGCCGGCGCCCACCAAGTCTCCCATGCCCTTGAGATCGCCCACCTTGAGCATCTTGCCGGGCAGACCGCCGCCCTTTCCGCCCCCGAACAGGCCCGACAGGACGGTCCCCAATGGGCCGAAGTCGCCGCCGGCGCCGTGCTGCTGCAGGAAGCCGCCAGGGTTGAAGCTCTGGCCCGTCATCATCGCCAGTGTCCAGGCCGCTGCCACCTCCGCGATCGCGCGAAGGCCAGATTTCTTGAACTCGTCCCAAATGTCGCCGGTGTGGCCGCTGAACAGGTCCTGGTAGAGATCGGCAAGCGCTCTGACCTGGTCCTCCTGCTGCCGGAGCGTCTGTTCCTTCATTTCATCCAGCTGGCGTTGCTGCTCTTCCTGAAGATCGCGCTGCTTCTCGAGACTCTGTTCGCGTTGGCGCTCGGCTTCGTTGCCTTGCTCGATCGCCGCCGTGCGGTCCTGGTCGGCGCGCACCGCAGCTTCCTGGATCGCCAGGTTGTCCGCCAGGGTGACGCCCATCTGGCTGGCTCGCGCAAGCGCCTGCTGCATGGCCGCAGCGGCGGCGTCCAGCTGGGCACGCTGCTCATCGGTAAGCTTCTCGTCTTCGCCGTGCAGCGCCAGCAATCGATTGTAGGCAGCCGCGGCGTCCTCATAGAGCGCCAACTGGTCCTGCAGTCCCGCCGTGATCCGCTCCTGCGCCGCCACCTGGTCCGGCGGCGCACCCGCTTCCTGAACTCTTCCATGCGCTGATTGAACTCGCGCACCCGCTCGTTCAGCCGCTCCTGCAGCTCGGCTTCCTGATCGAGCCCCTGTGAACGCATGGCACCGAGACGCGATTGCTCGACCATCTGCGCGGTTTGGGCTTCCATCTGACGCACGATCTCGCTTCGCCGCTCCAGCTGGCGCACCTCCAGATTGTCCTGCCGGATTTCGGCGCTCTCGCCGGCGGACTGGGTAGGCCGCCCGACGATCGTTTGCGGCGCCTCCAGGTGCATGTGGTCGCGGTGAGCGTCCCCGTGGCGGATCGGCCCGGAAGGCCCATTGCCGCCCGCTTCGTACACCTGCCCATTCCACAGCACGCGGTAACCGCGCGCCTGGTAGCGCCGTGCGAGCTCGTCAAAGCGCGCGCGAAGGTCCGGCACATCGGCCTCGTTGCCGGCGATCGCATTCACGTCGATCGCGAACCGGCCATGCGCGGAATTACCCATGCCGGGGTGATTGCCGTGCACCCCGCCGAACTGCTGATTTTCCTCGACGCGGAACCCCTGGCGAAGCAACTCGCGCCCAGCAACGCCAATCGCCTGCTCGCGGCTCCTGAAGCGGCTCACGCCGTCGCTATGCTGGCGCTGCGCCTCGCGCGCGGCGTCGGTTTCCCGGTCGCGCTGCTGCTCGATCAACCGCAGCCGGCGACGATATTCCTCTCGCGAAATGTTGTCATTGGCCCGCTCATCGTTCAAACGCCCAAGCGCTTCCCTGTAGCGGTTCGTCGCCGCCGTGACGGCATCGAGGGATGCTTCCACCTCCCGCTGATCAATGGGCATTTCGGCCAGACGGATCTCGCGCGTGGCCGAGGCAATATCGGCTTGAATGCGCGCGTTTTGCTCGCGGAGCTGCGCGAGCCGCTCCTCCGCTTGCCGGACACGCGTTTCGGCAGCAGCTGCTGCCCCCTCCTGCGGTGAACCAGCGACCGCGGCAGCGTGCTGCCGGGCACGTGTTAGCGCCTCCAGCGCTTGGGCCTGCTCGCCTGCATTGTCGCTCTGTTGACGCTCCAGGTCGGCCAGGTGAGCGCGCGCCCGATTGAGCATCAGCTGCTGGTTCTGATTAAGCGTTCGGTTCTGCTCCTCCAAGGCCTGCGTTTCGCTCCGGATCGCGGCTTCTATGCCGGGCAGCGTGTGGCTGAAGGCTTCTTGGGCGATCCGCGTCGCCTCAGCTTGGCGCGCATTCTCCTCCAGCTCCCGCGTCGCCTTCTCCGCAGCATCTTCGGTATCAAGAAGCTTGGGAATCAGAAGACCCAGGACCGCCACGCCGGCCATGATGCCTGCCACCCACCCGCTGCCCATGAATCGGGCGAAGCTGCTGGCACCGCCGCCGGCGCTCTGCAGGACGAACATCATCTGCGAGAGCTGTTGCGTGCCCGCCAGGAGCACGCTCTGGCCGCCGGCTACCTGGATGAAGAAATCCTGGAATTGCTGGCTCGCCTGCACCGCCACCATACCGCCTCGGCCGCGCACCGCGTTGAGATTGTCCTGGACGGTGATGCTTCGGCGGAACTCGTCGTTGAGCGCGTCGATCACCTGCATGTACCGCTGGCCGGTAAGCATGCCCTGCGCCTGCAGCTCGTTGGCGCGGTCCATGGCCGCGTTGTAGCGCAGCTGCGCGGCGAACAACGGATCGATCGACGCCAGCAGCCGGTTCGCCGCCTGCTGGCCGCGCTCGAACGAGGCGAACGAATCCGCGGCCGATTTTACGTTGGTGCCGATCCCGGCGAAGGCGCTGCCTACGCGACCCGCCGCGCCGCGCGCCTGATCCTCGATCGCCCCCATGCGGGCGCGAAAATCGCGGGAGAAATCTTCGCCATTGAGGCGGAGGCGAGCGATGATGTCAGCTGTGGCCGGCATGGACGCCTCCTGAAACGGCTGCCGGCGGCGGTGGAGAGCGAAGGAGGAACCCGACCAAAAGCCCTCTTCGCTGGCGGGCCGCCGCCGGCTTTTTCATCCCCAGGCCCGCCGCTGAAGGCCTGCTTTCCACCCGCCGAATCAGTTGCCGGGGTTCTTGTAGGCGCCGCGGTAATCGACCACGCCGGCGCCGAAATCGACGCGGGCTTTCGTCTCCACCCCGTCCACCTCGAAGCCGAGCCTCGTAGCGGTGGACACCCCGTCGCCCTGGCCCCTCAGCGTGGCATATTCGACCACCGGGGCCTGCGCCGGATCAGCGAACAGGTACCAGGTGTTGCCGGTGATCCGCTGGTCCACCAGCAGCTCCAGCTTGCCTGGGAACGGGTTGACCTCGTCCACCTGGGCGGCGGCAAGCGTGGTGAGCAGCTGCTCCGCTTCCGTCTCTTTTGCAGGTCCGACGACCAGGAACTTCGGCGCAATGTCGATCGCGGTGGTGCCGTCCCGATCCTTTTGGTTTCGCATGGCAACGCGGCCCGCTGAGAGAGCGGCGACGCTGATCGCCCCGCCCGCGCCGGCCAGGTTGCCGTGGTCGGCATGGAACAGCCCCTTGCCGTCCCCCAAGGTGACGTTGCCGTTGATCACGGCGGCAATGACGTTCGCGCGGAGGGTGCCCGCGCTGCGCGCATACCAATCCGCCGCTTGCTGGAGGGCGCCGAGATTGTCGTTGATCAGCAGCTGGCGCGACATTGACAGAATGCGCCCGAACGTGGCCACCCGGTAGCTTTCCTTGCTCTCCTCCAGTGAGGCGTAGGTGTATTCCGCGTTTTCCTCGACCAGCAGCAGCTCGGGCGAGCCGCTGATTGACAGCGCCCGAATGTCGCGAAAATCGTTCACTTCACGCGGCTTTGCCAGCCTCATGAGCGGCGACGGCGCGGCCGCGTACCGTTCCGTGAGGTAGGCACTCACGGCGCCATCCAACAGCGTCGCGAAGTCGCTGGTCGTCATTGCCCCGTGGCGCTGATAAACCTGCGCAGGGGACAGCCATTGGGCGCCACGGACGCCGTTCGCCACCATCAGGCCGCGGGCCATGTCGGTAAGGCTGGCGCCCATAAATTCGCGGCTCTCTTCCGCAGGCGGCTTGTTGGCCAGGCGCGCGTAAAGGGCGCCCTGCATCCGGGTGAGCAGCCCGCCGGCGGCGGCCCTGCGCCCGAAGCTCGCGGGCGCGGAGTGATCGGAATTGTCGATTTCCGGGATCGTCCGCTTGCCGATGAAGTGATCGACGCCGCCGCCGCCCTCGGCACGATCGGCCGCGACGCGCGTGACCATCGCCTCCAAGAACTCGGCGCGGGTCGCCGGCTCTTCGGTGAAAAGCTCGATCATGCTCAGGGTACGCTCGGCGTCGAACCCGAGTGCCTGGCACTGCCGGCGGATGAAGGCGGGGGTCACCCGCTCTTCCGCGGGAACCTCGCCCCGCTGCTCCGGCAGAAGCCGCGATCCGGTCTTGGCGTTCATTTCTCGATCTCCTGATCTTATTTGGGCGCCGGGGTCCGCCGGCACGGGGACAAGGGAAATTTCCACCGGCTCCCAATCGACGGCGCGCAGCTCGGCGCGCTCGCCTTCCTTTTCGATCCGCTCATATTGGTGGACCATGTAGCCGACAGACACTTTGCGAAGGTGCCCCCCCTTCACCTTGGCGACCACGTTCGCGACGTCGGGGCTGTCTGCCAGGCGGACGCGCGCCAGCCCTTTGCCGCCCTCAATCCGCGCCGAGCCGGGCACGATCGAACCTACTAGGCCGCCGAGCCCGTCATCGCGGTGAGAGTCCAGGACGGGGCCGCTGTCGTTCAATCGCTCAAGTCGAACCGCGCCAGGTGCCAAGCTGAGCGTTTCGTCGTAATATTCGCCATCGTACCAGTCGAAGCGGGTTACGGCCGCGCCGGTTGTCCAGCAGACCTCGAAGCTGTTGTCGGATTCGTTGAACGTGTCGGGCAGCGTGCGCGCCGCGCGGCGGGTGAAGGCGCTGCTGGCGGGCGGGGCCATGCGAGTTGGGGCGTTCATGCCCCAGCCTTATTCGGCTGCAGCCGGTAATTCGCCGGACATGTCTGGACATGTGCGGCCAGCTGCGGCGCCGTTGGCCGCTACGACCATGCCCGCGCCGATCTCGACCAGCTGCGCGAAGGTGTAGCGGATGCGGCCGCCTGGCGTGCGGCAGAACGGCACCTTTCCCGGCTTCCGCCACCGCCGAAGGGTGCGCTCGTGCACGGCCAGCTGGCGGGCCGCCTCCGCCTCGAAGTACCAGCCGTCACTCATAGCTAACGCTCTCAATCGAAAAAGAAAAAACAAGAGAAAGCGATCGGAAAATGCGGCAGATTCGCGCGTTTTGCGCCTTCGGCTCCCGCATACACTTGGCGCGCAGGAAGGACCCAAAGGCCCTCACTGAACCCGCGTCCCCGGCGACGGCTGGAAGGCGTCATCGGCCCAGGCGGTGATCGTCTCTGCCATCAAAGCATTCAGCACGTGCAGGCGCTCGGCTGGACCGTAGTTGGTCTCGATGATCACCACCGCCGCGGTGAAAAGCCCCGAAAGCTGATCCCCTGTGGCCAGGCCAGCCTCGTTCAGGCTCTTGACCAGGAACTCGGCTATGCCGCGGTTGCGCGCCGCGCGGATCACGATCTCGCGCTGTTCAGGTGTAAGAGCCATTAATGCCCTCCCTCAAAGGTAGCAGCGGGGAAATTGTCGGGCACGTCCGGCAGCAGCTCGGCGAACTCGACATCGAAATAGCGGCAGCCGTTGGAGCCGGCGTGCCGATGGCCGATGTTCTCCATGGCACGGCGCAGCTCGCGGTAGTTGAGCGAGCGTGCCTCCGCCTCGATCGCCCAATCATGATATCGCCTGAACAGCTCTGAGGCGCTGATCCTGCGACCGCACCGCCACCGCAGGTGCTGGCGGTAGAATGCCTCGAACTCCGCGGGCACCGGCCCCCGAAGCTGACGCTTCCGAGCTTGGAAGCGTGGCGGAAGGGTCGCAGCTTGCATGTCAAAAGCCCTCTCTAAGCACTAAGTTTATGACAATGTTGGATGATTTCACCTTCATCAAAGAGCATCTTGGAAGGGTGGAAGGGTTGGAAAGGTAATTTGATCTCGCACATACATGCGCCTGTGCACCCGCACTCACGGGAACACATCGCAGCCACCCTTCCGACCTTTCCAGAGGCGCAGACTTCCGCCGTTTTTGCCTTCCTGGTCGTTTCCGCTACCCTTCCGAACTGGAAGGATACCTCTTCTTCCAACCCACCCACCCAAGCTGATCTCTATTAAAATAGGTTAGTGACGGCGGCATACGGCGGTACGGCGGGTTTGCAGGCCAGCTCCGCGCATGTGCGGGTGGGCGCGCATGAGCGGCCGGACCTCGGGGAAACCCGCCGTACCCGCCGTAACCCGCCGTAAATCGGCCTGCGCCAAGGGGATCGGCACGGCGGGTGTGGGGCCGCAACCCGCCGTAAGACGGGCGCAAAGCCGCCGTATTGGCGCCCGCGGCACGCACCAGGTGCGGCCTGTGATAGAGCCGGCCGCTGCTGCCGGGATGAAAAGAGCCTGGAACCCGCCGTAACCCGCCGTACGCCTTTCCATCCGGAAGGGTGGTCATGTGCCGCCCCCCGAGCGCCGACAGCGGGCCAAGGGGCGCGGGCGCCGGTTTTCCACCGTGGCCGTAAGCGGTTGACCTCAAAAGGGGCGGTTTTCCACCAACGCAAGGGGAACAACGGCAGAAAATTGCGGGTCTGGCGCTAACCTCCTCTTTACGCCGATTGATGTAGGTCAGCCTCGATATCGGCCGCAAAGCGGCTCCGGGAGGGCGCGAATGGCTTCAGTTTCGGTCGTCAAGGCAGGCGGCGCCGGCACCGGTACGCTGCTGTTCGCCTGCGTCGCCGGGCAGGGCAGCGCCGCCCACCCCTATTTCGCCAGCCCGGCGCTTGCCGCTGGGCCTGAAAGCGCCCGCAACGTCGCCGACGCGGTCCACTTCCTCTGCGCGCTTCACGGCCGGCACCCGGGTGTCGTCGATCTCGCCGCCAACCGCACGATCGACGCCGACGCCCGCTCCTGGCTGCTTTCGGCAGGGGATGCGATGGCCGAGGAGCGCCGCTTCCTCACCCGCCTGGCGGTCGCCGCCGGCCCGGCCCCGAGCACTCCGGGCGGCGCGATGAGCGAGACCGTGGTCATCGCCCAGCGCGGTGCGCTGGCGACGCTGGCTCAATCAGACCGCCGCGGCTGCGCGCTCGGCGCGGCCCTCGCCTTCGCCGCCGACTGGAGCCGAATTCGTACTCTCCTGGAAGCTGCCGCCCGGCGCCTGGGAGTGGATGCGACGCCGTGCCGGCTCGGCGATGAGGAGACGCTTCGGGCGATCGCCGACGCCGCCGGGGCCACCGCCGTCACCGAGCGGGCGCTGCTTTTCGGCGCCGAGCAGCTCGCGCTCCAGCATCGCGGGCTTTGGGACCTGCTCGAAGCCCGTCGCCAGGCGCGGCTCGACTCCTGAGCCGCTTGCGGCGAGGCTGCCGCCGGTCCAAAAGGTCTCCTCCGGCAAAGGAGGTGCCTTCCCGTGAGCGACGCGCCCCAAACTGAGTTCCGCACAGCCGATCCATCGCTCGCCGAAACCGTAGACGCCGCGGTGCGCCGGATCGTGACCGGCATAGTGATCGGCAGCGGGATCATCGCGCTCGGCCTCTATTCCCGCCCCGGCCCTCCGCGGTACCAGGCGTTCCCCACGCCGACCGGCATCGTGCGTGTGGACATGCGCTCGGGCACCGTCCTCTCCTGCGAGGGCACACGCTGCTACACGATCGTCAAGCACGGCCAGCACCTCGAGCGCGGCCCGCCGCCGGCCGCTGTTCCGGCAGCCCCGCGGCCGCCGGGTCCGCCCCTGCCGCGGCCGCAGGGCTGAAGCGCAGGTCAGGCGCGCTTGCGCCCGCATCCCGGCCCGCTTATGCGGCCGCTCGACTTGACGTTCACGTAAGGGCAGCGGATGCGTTTCGAAGGTACCAGCAACTATGTCGCCACCGACGATCTCAAGGTCGCGGTCAACGCGGCGGTGACGCTGCGCCGGCCGCTGCTCGTCAAGGGCGAGCCGGGAACGGGCAAGACGGTGTTGGCCCATGAGATCGCCGAGGCGCTGGGCGCGCCGCTGATCGAATGGCACATCAAGAGCACCACCAAGGCGCATCAGGGCCTGTACGAATATGACGCGGTCGCCCGGCTCCGCGACGGGCAGCTCGGCGATCCTCGGGTCCACGAAATCTCCAACTACATCAAGCGCGGCAAGCTTTGGGAGGCGTTCACGTCGGCCGAGCTTCCGGTGCTGCTGATCGACGAGATCGACAAGGCCGACATCGAATTCCCGAACGACCTCCTCCAGGAGCTCGATCGGATGGAGTTCCACGTCTACGAAACGCGCGAGACGATTGTCGCCAAGGAACGGCCGGTCGTCGTCATCACGTCCAACAACGAAAAGGAGCTGCCCGACGCCTTCCTGCGCCGCTGCTTCTTCCACTACATCAAGTTTCCCGACCGGGAGACGATGCAGGCGATCATCGACGTCCACTTTCCCGGCATCCAGACGATCCTGGTCCAGAAGGCGATGGACATATTCTACCAGGTCCGCGACGTGCCCGGCCTCAAGAAGAAGCCGTCGACCAGCGAGCTGATCGACTGGCTCAAACTGCTCCTCCACGAGGACATGCCGCTCGAAGTGCTTCAGTCGCAGGACCCGAAGAAAGCGATCCCGCCGCTGCACGGGGCTCTGCTTAAGAACGAGCAGGACGTGATGCTGTTCGAGCGCCTGGCCTTCATGAGCCGCCGACCGGGCAGCTGAGGCCGCTGAGGCGGCGCCATTGCTCCTCACCCTTCACTGCCTTAGGAAGTGACTGAGGGGGCACGAAAATCATGATCAGACTGTTGCTGACGGCGCTGCTGGTTCTGGCTGCACCGACCCCGGCCTTGGCTCAGGGCCCGTCGACCCCGGAGGGGGCGTGGTCGCGCGCCGGCGACCGGATCACGCTGACGCAGGCACGGATCAGCCTGCCCGAACGCGCGGGTGTGACGGCGCTTCGCCAGTCGCTCGAGCTCAGCCGCCAGGGTGAGGGTCTCGACAACGCGCTCCAATATGTTTCGCCCGACGAGCGCGTCTTCGCCACGGTCTACATATACTATCCCGGTCTCCCGCATGCAGGCGTCACCGCCTTCGTGACCGACCGGACCATCGCCATGCAGGGAGCCCCGGACTTCCGCCGCCTGGGACGGCGGATCGTGGGCGCCGGCGGGCGCGAAGGGGTTGCGATACGTGGCGATTATAGCGGGTTCCGGGAAGGCATGGCGAGCAGCGCCGCCTTCATCAAGGCAGACCGCTGGATCGTAAAACTCCGGGTTTCCGGGCCGCAGAACCGGCAAAGGGACGTCCAGCAGGCTATGACCGAGCTGCTCGCCGGCCTTCGCTTCGAAGGGCAGGCGCAGCCGCGCGAAGCGGCGCCGCTCGCGGTCGGCGAATGCGCCCCCGGCGCGGATCCAGCGGACGCGCGGCAGCGGCCGGAGCTTGGGCAGGCGGAGCTCGCCGCCCATGCGTTCATCGCCACGCTCGACGGCGGCGGGCTCAGCGCCCGGGAAGCCAATGGACCGGTGAGGAACCTGCCGTCCCGGCTTCCCGCTGAATTCTGCGTCTCGGGCCAGGTCGATACCGGCGGCGGGCCGGTGCCGATCCTGAGGGCGGCAGACGGCGAGCCTCTCTCGATCGACGGCCGAACCGTTCTGCTCGTTCCGATCAGCGACAACGGCACCCTTCTGGAGGTGGTCCACGCCCAGAATCTCGGCGGTTACATCCTGCTGTACCACCAGATCGGATCGACTTCGCTGCTGGGGGAATATGAAGGCGTGCCGTCGGACCGCCAGATCCGGCAGCTTATGACGACTCCCGACCACTCGGCTGGACGGGCCCGCGCGGTCGTGGAAAATCTTCCCAACGGCGATTCGCGGATTAACCTGATCCAGCCGTCTCCGACGCCGACTACCTGAGGGCGGCAAGCGGCTAAGATTGTGGCGCAATCCGCCCGCTGGCACACGATTGGCATAGGCCTGACGTATACGTCCCGTGCGCGGACGGCGTATTGTGACCGCCGCTGCTGATGGAGACGAGCATGAAGGCCGGCGAAAGAATCCGCGCGCTGCGCGAGGCGAAATGCTGGACTCAGGCGCACCTGGCGGGAGCCGCGGGCCTGAGCCTGCGCACCGTCCAGCGCCTGGAGAACGATCATAGCGCGTCGCGGGAGACCCTGCTGGCGATCGCCGCCGTGCTCGAGATCGACGTCCAGGAGCTGATGGGCGAGGCACGGCTCGAGGAGCGCTCCGCCGGGGGGAGCTATGCGCCGCTGCTGCGGCCGCGGCCGGCGCTCGCGTGGGGCGCGCTGCTGACGCTTCCGTGCATGGTCTTCGTGCTGTTGAACCTGCTGAAATACGGTGTCGGAGTGGCGGCGCCCTACGATGCGGCGGCACAGGCCGGGGCGTCGCTCGGTCTGGCCGACGCGTTCATGCGGATCTCGCCGCCGCTGTTCCTCGGCGGGCCGTTGCTCGCGCTCGTCTTGATCCTGATCGCCCACGTGACGGTGCGCGGGAGCTGGGGAAACGGCGCTCTAAGCGTTTCCGGCGTGGAGCTTCGCTCGTCGCGATCAGCGATCGCGCTGACCGCTGCCGCCACGGCAAGCCTGCTGGTCCTGGTCGGGTATCTGGCGGTGGAGAATCTCGCCCACCTTCGGACGGCGTTGAGCGCGGCAGGGGCCTAGCTCACCTCTTCGTCGCGATAGGCGAGCTCGAAATTGCCCCAGCGGCGGCCGTTGACGTGGAGCGGCACGAACACGTTCTTCACGGGCAGATAACGGCCCTGCCCCAGCTCCATGCCGTAGGTGGCGAGCATCGCCTCCTTCTCGCTTTCGATGGCTCGGCGGGTGACGTCGTCGATGAAGTTGCGCCGGTTGCGGCAATATTCGGCGTTCCATTCCGGATCGCTGCTCTGCGGCTGTGAACGCGCCGAGATGTGGGTCGGCAGATAGCCGTTGATGTCGGTGATGGCGCAGGCGATCAGCCGCGGCTCCTCGCCCATCAGCCGGTCGAGGATCGGCCGGACATGAGCG
>DASZEO010000095.1:0-13734 GCA_035940755.1 Allosphingosinicella sp.
GGCGAGGTGTCCGACGGCGCAGCTGATGGTGCCGTCGCCGCCGCCCGCCACCACCGCGTCAACCCCTTCTGCGGAGGCGGCGTCGCGGAACTGATCGGCAATGTCTTCCGGCTGACACAGCCGCAGGTCGGCATCTACCCCGGCCTCGCGCAAGGCGTCCCTGATCGCCTCTTCGCCGCCCTCGCCGCTGGTCCTCAGCGTGCCGCCGCCGGCGTTGGCGATGACTCGAACTTTCATAGAGCATCGGTCACGAAGGATCCGCGCCTTCGCACGGGCCGACCCGCCGGCCGCGGGTGCGGATCTGCAGCGTCATGGTGGCGCCGTCCGGCAGCGGGCTCTGCATCTCCATGCGCGTTTCGTAGCCGCGCGGGCCGTAATTGCCGTTCATCCTGGCCGTCACTCCGGGACAGGCCATCGTCCCGTGCAGGCGCCCGCCCTCGAAGACGAAGTCGCGATAGGCGCAGGCGCTGTCGGATCGCATTGCGAGGAAGTTGGCGCTCGGCCGCTCGGCCTGCTCCGCGGTGATGCAGTGGCGCATACGGCTGCGCGGCCCGACCATCCGGCTCCTGACCTGGAGCGGGAGATTGGGCGCTCTCACATCGAGCACGTCGCTGCTTATCTCCCATTGCCCGGGCTCGATCCGGAGTTCGGCGAGCTCGGCCGCCACTTCGTCAGCCGTCATGTTGGCGGGTTGCGGCTCCCTGCAGCCGCCGGCGGTCCAGAGAAGCGCGGCCAGAGCCCCGATACGGACCAGTTTCACGGGTGAAAGCGGCCGCTCCACGCCGTGGCGGTGGAGCGGCCGGTTCGAAGAAGGCGGTTCGGGATCAGCTCGAAGCGCAGTCACCGGTGCGGTTACCGGTGAGCTCGATCGTGGAACGGATCGACTGCGCGCCGCCGGGCATGCCCGGGGGTGCCCGCATTTCCGTCGTGAGCCGGGCCTGCATCGTGGTTGCCGTGTAGGTGCCCTGCATCGACATCTGCACCGACTGCCCCGCCTGCTGGCAGGTTCCGCGGACGTTGATGTTGCCGCCCGCGAAGGTGTTGTCGGTGAGCTGGCAGTTCATTCCCCCTGCGTTCACCATATCGCCGGTGGGGTTGGCGGCCTGTTGCGGCGTGATGCACTCGGAGCGCGTCTGGGTCTGGCTTCCCATTTGTGCGCGCATCTGCGCGAGCGCCGCTTCCGGCATTCCGGGCGCCTCGACGCCGGTCACCTTCATCGTCATGTTCCACTGGCCGGGCTGCATGGTGACGCTCTGGCTGCCGCACGCGACGAGAAGCAGCGCGGTGCCCGCGGTCAGTACATATTTCATTCGGATTCTCCCTGTTCGTTCGTCCGAACTGGCCGGCGGCCGCTCCGCTGATGACGAAGCGGTGGCGGGATGCCCCCTCCGCCCAGCGGACGGGACGCTAGCGCTCCGGAAGTGGAATGACCATATGCGAAAGCATGGGCATCGCGATCCGCACCAGCCTGGAGGAGCCGGAGACCGGCCAGGTCTTCACGCCGCACCGGCCGCCGCGCCCCGACAAGGCGGAGGGCGGCCGCCCGTTCAAGATCGTCTCCGATTACCAGCCCTCGGGTGACCAGCCGCAGGCGATCGCCGAGCTGGTTGACCAGTTCCGGCAGGACGAGCGTACCCAGGTGCTGCTCGGCGTCACCGGCTCGGGCAAGACGTTCACCATGGCCAAGGTCATCGAGGCGCTTCAGCGCCCCGCTCTGGTGCTGGCGCCCAACAAGATCCTCGCCGCCCAGCTCTACGGCGAGTTCAAGAGCTTCTTCCCCGACAACGCCGTCGAATATTTCGTCAGCTACTACGACTATTACCAGCCGGAGGCCTACGTCCCGCGCTCCGACACCTATATCGAGAAGGAGTCGAGCGTGAACGAGGCGATCGACCGGATGCGCCACTCGGCCACCCGGTCGCTGCTCGAGCGCGATGACGTGATCATCGTCGCCTCCGTCTCGTGCCTCTACGGCATCGGCTCGGTCGAAACCTATTCGGCGATGACCTTCAGCCTCAAGAAGGGCCAGACGGTCGACCAGCGCGAGGTGGTCCGCAAGCTCGTCGCCCTCCAGTACAAGCGCAACGATCAGGCGTTCGCGCGCGGCAATTTCCGCGTCCGCGGCGACAATCTCGAAATCTTCCCTTCGCACTATGAGGACATGGCCTGGCGGGTCGCCTTCTTCGGCGACGACATCGAGGAGATCGTCGAGTTCGACCCCCTGACGGGCAAGAAGATCGCCAGCCTCGATTATGTGAAGGTCTACCCCAATTCGCACTACGTGACGCCGGGCCCGACGTTGAAGCAGGCGATGGAGGCGATCCGCCACGAGCTGGGCGAGCGGCTCAAGGAGCTTCACGCCGAGGGCAAGCTGCTCGAGGCGCAGCGGCTCGAGCAGCGCACCAATTTCGACCTGGAGATGATCGCCGCCACCGGCTCGTGCGCCGGCATCGAGAATTACAGCCGCTTCCTCACCGGGCGGCTGCCGGGCGAGCCGCCGCCGACCCTGTTCGAGTTCCTGCCCGACAATGCCTTGCTGTTCGTCGACGAGAGCCACCAGACGGTGCCGCAGGTCGGCGCGATGGCCCGCGGCGACCACCGGCGCAAGCTGACGCTGGCCGAATATGGCTTCCGGCTGCCGAGCTGCATCGACAACCGGCCGCTGCGCTTCAACGAGTGGGACGCGATGCGCCCGCAGACGGTCGCCGTGTCCGCCACGCCCGGGCCGTGGGAGATGGAGCAGACCGGCGGCGTCTTCGTCGAGCAGGTCATCCGCCCCACCGGCCTCATCGATCCGCCGGTCGAGATCAGGCCGGTCGAGGACCAGGTCCAGGACCTTATCCAGGAGGCGAAGGCGACCGCAGCCAAAGGCTATCGCACGCTAGTCACCACGCTCACCAAACGCATGGCGGAGGATCTCACCGAGTTCCTCCACGAGGCCGGCTTAAGGGTCCGCTACATGCATTCGGACGTGGAGACGCTGGAGCGGATCGAGCTGATCCGCGACCTTCGTCTCGGCGTCTATGACGTCCTGGTCGGAATCAACCTGCTGCGCGAGGGCCTCGACATCCCTGAATGCGGCCTCGTCGCCATCCTCGACGCGGACAAGGAAGGGTTCCTGCGCTCCGAAACCTCGCTGATCCAGACGATCGGCCGGGCGGCGCGCAACGTCGAGGGCAAGGTGATCCTCTACGCCGACACGATCACCGGGTCGATCGAGCGGGCGCTCCGGGAGACCGACCGGCGGCGCGAGAAGCAGATGGAATATAACGCCGCCCACGGCATCACGCCCACGACGATCAAGCGCAACATCTCGGACATCCTGTCCGACGTCTCGAACCGCGACAGCGTCATCATTGATACTGGCGATGAGGACACGCCCCACCTCGTCGGCCATAACCTTCGCGCGCATGTCGAGGATCTCGAAGGCCGCATGCGAAAGGCCGCCGCCGACCTCGAGTTCGAGGAAGCCGCCCGCCTGCGCGACGAGATCCGCCGCCTCGAGGCCGGCGAGCTCGGCCTCGCCACCGAGCACAGCGCCGCGCCGCGTATCGGCCATTCCACCGAAGGCAAGCCCGGCACCCGCAAGACCCGCTACGGCAAGCAGCAGGCGATCAGGATGGGCCGAGGCATGCGCGGCGGACGATGAGGCGGTTCGGCCGCAAGCGGCGTGACGTCGCGCGCAGCCGCCGGCGCTAAGAACCCGCAATGACTGACAACATCGACTTGGCCGTTGTCGAGCGGGAGCTGGACGAGGAGGGGTGCGCGATGTTGCCTGGGCTGCTCGAAGCCGCCGAATGCACACTGCTGAAGCAGCAATGGGACGAGCGTGTCCGGTTCCGAAGCGAGGTGGTCATGGCCCGGCACGGCTACGGCCGCGGCGTCTATCGCTATTTTGACTACCCTCTGCCGGAGCGTGTGGCGCAGCTTCGGGCAGAGCTGTACCCGCCGCTGGCCGCGATCGCCAATCGCTGGGGCGAGACGCTGGGCAGCGGCGTCCATTATCCCGACGATCATGCCGAGTTTCTGGAGCGATGCCGCGCGTCGGGGCAGTCGCGTCCGACGCCGCTCCTCCTTCGCTACGAAACCGGCGACTGGAACGCGCTCCACCAGGATGTCTATGGCGCGACGCTGTTCCCGCTCCAGGTCGCGATCCTGTTGTCCGAGCCCGATGAGGATTTCACCGGCGGCGAGTTCGTTCTCGCCGAGCAGCGGCCGCGCATGCAATCGCGCCCCGAGGTGGTGCCGCTGCGGCGGGGCGATGCCGTCGTGTTTCCGGTGCGCGAGCGGCCGGTTCGGGGCAGCCGTGGTTGGCACCGGCGGACGATGCGCCATGGCGTCAGCCGGGTCCGGTCCGGCTTGCGGTTCACCCTCGGGATCATCTTCCACGACGCAGCCTGACCGTCGCGACGGGGTGCGCGCGCCGGACGGCTGGGCTAAAGCGCCGCGAATCGGGAGGTCGTCCAATGCTCCGTCGTGCCTTTTCGCTGGCCCTGCTGCTGCTCGCCGCCTGTGCGCGCTCCGAAGACGCGGCGGTCGTCGCCGACAGCAACGAGGTGCAGCCGGTCGAGCGGGTGCGCACGCCCGAGCAGGACGATGCGGACATCGCGCTCGGCGACTGGCGTGAGACCCTCCAGGACGACCAGGCGGCGCTGGAATTCGGGCCCGCCGGCGCGGCGCCTTTGTTCAGCCTGCGATGCGATGCCCGGCGCAGCGTCTTCCTCCAGCGCCACGGGACGCTCGCGGCCGGCAACCTGCCGATGATGCTCATCAGCGTCGGCAGCGAGACCCGCCGCCTCGCCGTCACCAATGCCGGCGGCAGCGTGCCAATGCTGCGCGCCTCGCTGGCGCCGAGCGACACCCTGATCCAAACCCTCGCGGAAGCGTCGGCGCCCATCGTCATTCGAGTGGGCGACGCACCGCCGCTGGCGATGCCGTCGGGGCCGGCGATCGGCGCCTTCCTCACCCGGTGCGAAAGCACGCCGCAGGCGCAGGCGGGCGGCAACCAGACCACCGCCGCCAACAGTGTCGAGGCCAATCAGGCGGCGCCGGCCGCACCTCCCGCCGCTCCGGCACCAACGCAGCGATGACTCGCTCGCTGCGCCTGCGCTTTGCCGCCTCTCTCGCCGCGCTCGTTGGCGCCGCCTCCTGTGCGCCGCGGTCGGTGCCGCCGCCTGCGCCCGCGCCCGCTCCGCCGCCGGTACGTCCGGCGCCGCCAGCGCCGCCGCCACCGCCGCCGCTGGCGTGGCAGGACGCCCCGCTCAGCCCGGGCGACTGGAGCTTTCGCGCCGAGGGCAGCCAGTCCGCCGCCATGTTCGGTCCTCAGGCGCCCGCGCTCGTCGTCAGCTGCGGCGGCGACCGGCGCATCAGCCTGGTTCGGCCGGGCGCCTCCGGTGCGGCCCTGACGGTGCGGACGACGAATGGCGAGCGGGCGCTGGCCGCGTCAATCACTCCCGAGGGGCTGGCGGCGACGCTCGCCGCTTCCGATCCGCTGCTCGACGCGATCGCCTTCAGCCGCGGCCGCATCGCGATCGAAGCCGCGGGCACGCCGCTGCTGATCGTCCCCTCCTGGCCGGAGCCGGCGCGGGTGATCGAAGACTGCCGGGAATGAAAAAGGCGTCCCTCGGGCGCCGGCGAAGCATGGAATCTTATCGCCAAAAAAGTTCAGTTCAAGACTTGATCGCCGATTCGCGCCGAATCATACAGGGGGCAAGTTCAACAAGCGAAAGGAGGTGATCCGATGTCTCATGGTCCAGCAGAGAGGTCGGTCAAGTTCGTTCGGGAGATGAAAAGCTAAGCTTTTCAACGTCTCCCGGGCTGGACACTTCCGGCCGCTGACCATGTCGAAGAGGCCGTCGGGCACCGCCCCGGCGGCCTTTCGCCTGTCTGTAAGACAAGGAACGTCGCGCGGCGCCGGTTCGTTGACCGGGCGAAGGAGAGCGCGATGGAAAGCGAGCGCGACGAGGACGCAGAGCGCGGAAAGCCCGCCACGTTCGACCGCCGCACCGGGGAAGTGCACGGAAGCGGCTCCGGCACCGGCGGCGGGGGCAATCCCAACGAAGATTATGACGCCGATCCGATGGCGGGTGCCGGCGCCGCTCCGGCCGCCGCTCCGCGTCCGGAGGAGGAAGCGGAGCATGGCCCGCCCGATCGCCTCGACGGAGGGCATGCGTGAGCGGCAAGGGCCACCCGCTGCCGGGCAGTGACGAGGCGCGGCACCGCGAGATCCCGGAGCATGCGGAGCGCGACAAGGGTCGCGGCGACGATCCGACGGACGTGGTCCAGCCTGAGCCCGACGCCGTAAACCCGGACGGCGAGCCGTACCGCTACGACGATCTCGGCCGCGGCCCGGACACCAGCGAAGGAGCATGACGATGAACGAGGACAGAGACGCCGCGGCGGGCGGCGAGCTTCCGCGGGACCAGGAGCAGAGCGGCGCGAGCGCCGGCGGGCGGCAGCTGGGCGGCGGCCCTTCGGCCTCCGACGACCGCGCCGGCGGCGGCAGCAGCGGCTCCGGCGGCTATGGCAAGGCCCAGAACCAGCAATTCCACCAGGGCCAGGATGCCGGCGAGGCGGGCGCAACAAGCGAATTCGGTCGGGATCGAGGGGAGCGTTTCGATGAGGCGCAGGGCGGCGGCCGGGACGGCGACAGCGTCAACGCGTCCGACGAGCTCGCGGCCGATCAGGCGGCGCGTCAGGATCGCGGCCAGACGGTAGCGGAGGCGGAATCGGACCGCGACTGAGACGGGGGCTTCGGCGCTCCGGCGGCGGAACCGTTGGGCCGCCGAATCTGTTACGCAGCAGATACGAACAGCAGGAGATGTTCGATGGCGAGAAAGAAAACCTCTGGGACGCAGACCGGCGGCGGCAGCGGGCGTGGCGGCGGCAGCGGGCGTGGCGGCGGCCGCTCGGGTGCCCGCAGCAGCAGCGGCAGCACCGGCGGCAGCACCGGCGGCGGCAACGGCAACTCCCGGCGCTCGGCCGCCGACGCGATTCCCGACGCGTTGCGTGAGGCCGGACGGCGAGCCGCCGACCTGGCGCAAAATCCCGTCGCGCGCAGCTTGCTCGCAGCGGGGCTGGTGACGGCTGCGGCGGCGTTGGCCGCGAACAAGACCGTCCGCGACAATGCCAAGCGCAGCGCGCGCCAGGCCCAGGACGCGGCCGAAGCGGCGGCGGACGCCGCGGCCGAAGGCGCCGGCAATATCGGTGCGGCGATGATCAACGCTGCCACCGACGCGGTTCGCCGGATGCTGTCGCTCGGCGGCGGCGGCGAAGGCAGTGCAGGTGCCGAATCCGGGGGTCAGGGGAGCGGCGGCACGCGCCGCGGCGCCCGCTCCGGCGGCGGTGCTGCGAGCGGCGCTTCGGCCGGCGGGACCGGCGGCGCACGCAGCTCCTCGAGCGGCCGCAAATCGGCCGGGACCTCGACACGCAGCAAATCGGGCGGGACCTCGGCGCGCGCCAAATCCGCGGGCTCGAGCTCCGGCGGCAAGTCCTCGGGCGCGGCAAGCCGCTCCTCGTGGGCTTCCGGCGGCAAGTCGGGCGGCGGCGCCGGCCGAAGCCGCAAGGCAGGGGCCGGCGCAGGCTCATCCGGCACCTCGTCTGGCGGGAAATC
This sequence comes from Allosphingosinicella sp., assembly GCA_035940755.1. Lineage (GTDB taxonomy): Bacteria > Pseudomonadota > Alphaproteobacteria > Sphingomonadales > Sphingomonadaceae > Allosphingosinicella. The sequence continues at coordinate 7,613 of DASZEO010000095.1, forward strand.
CGGCGGGTCGAGCGGGCGTGGCGGCGGATCCAAATCGGGCGGCCCGAAGGCCGGCGGCAGCTCCGGCGGCGGGTCGAAAGGCGGCGGCCGCCGTGGCGGCTCCTCCTCCGCGGGCGGCGGCGGCTCCACGTCGGGCGGTGGTGGCTCCACGTCGGGCGGCGGCGGCGGCGAGGGCGGCGGCGGCGCCTGAGCGCGCTGCTCGCGGCACCGGGTAGCTGCATCAACGAAAAGGGCGCCGCGATCGCGGCGCCCTTCCTGTTGGTTGGTTTCAGCGAGCCTTAGCGGCAGCGGCGGCGGCTGCGGTTGCGGTCGACCTCGCGGCCGATCAGCGCGCCGGCGGCGGCGCCGATGATCGTTCCGGCGGTGCGGTGCCGGCCACCATCGATCGAGCGGCCGACCAGCGCGCCGGCGGCGCCGCCGACGATCAGGCCAACCGTCCCGTTCGGCCGGCGGCAATAGGTGCGCCCGTCGCGGCCGCGCCAGGTGGGGCCGTGATATGCGCCGTTGCGGTAATAGCGGCTCTGGGCCTGGGCGGTGTCGATCGGCAGCGCCATCGTCGCGGGCACGGCCATCGCGGTCGCCGATAAGGCCAGAATGAAGTTACGCATGACAATCCTCCGTTGCGGAAACTCGGCCGGTCAACGCTCCCGCTGAGCGGAGAGTTTCATTAACCCAAAACAACGACCGCCCCCCGGCGCGACGCTGCTGGACGCACGGCCCCCGCCACCCTAGAGGCGCGGGGCTAGGAAACGGGGATCAGCCTTGGCGAACGTTACCGTCATCGGGGGGCAGTGGGGCGACGAAGGGAAAGGGAAGATCGTCGACTGGCTTTCGAGCCGGGCCGACATCGTCGCTCGCTTCCAGGGCGGCCACAATGCCGGTCACACGCTCGTCATCGGCAACCAGACCTACAAGCTCTCACTGCTTCCGTCGGGCATCGTCCGCGGCAAATTGTCGGTGATCGGCAACGGCGTGGTGCTCGATCCCTGGGCGCTTCGCGACGAGGTCGGCCGCCTTCAGGACCAAGGCGTGGCGATCACGCCCAAGACGCTTCGGATCGCCGACACCTGCCCGCTCATCCTCCCGTTCCACCGGGATCTCGACGCGCTTAGGGAGGATGCCAGCGGCGCCGGCAAAATCGGCACCACCCGCCGCGGCATCGGCCCCGCTTATGAGGACAAGGTCGGCCGCCGCGCCATTCGCGTGTGCGACCTGGCCCATCTGGGCGAGCTCGGCCCGCTCCTGGACCGCCTGTGCGCCCACCACGACGCGCTTCGCGCCGGCTTCGGCGAGCCGCCGATCGACCGGACCCGCCTGCAGTCCGACCTCGGGGAGATCGCCGCCTTCGTGCTTCAGTTCGCGGCGCCGGTGTGGATGACCCTGAACCAGGCGCGCCTCAGGGGCGACCGCATCCTGTTCGAAGGCGCCCAGGGCGTGCTGCTCGACGTCGACCACGGCACCTATCCGTTCGTCACCTCGTCCAACACCGTCGCCGGGACCGCCGCCGCGGGAACCGGTCTCGGTCCGGCGTCGGCCGGCTTCGTGCTCGGCATCGTCAAGGCGTACACGACCCGCGTCGGCTCCGGCCCCTTTCCGACGGAGCTTCACGACGGTGTGGGTGAGCGGCTCGGCGAGCGCGGCCGCGAATTCGGCACCGTGACGGGACGTAAGCGCCGCTGCGGCTGGTTCGACGCCGTGCTGGTGCGCCAGTCGATGGCGGTGGCCGGAGTGACCGGCGTCGCCCTGACCAAGCTGGACGTGCTCGACGGCGTCGAGGAAATCTGCATCTGCACCGGCTACCGCCTCAACGGCGAGTTGCTCGACCATCTGCCCCCGCACGCGGCGGACCAGGCCGCGGTGGAGCCGGTCTACGAGACTCTCGGCGGCTGGAGCGAATCCACGGCCGGCGCGCGCAGTTGGGCGCAATTGCCGGCCCAGGCGATCAAGTACATCCGTCGGATAGAGGAACTGATCGCCTGTCCGGTGACTTTGGTATCGACCAGCCCGGAACGGGAAGACACGATCCTCGTGCGCGACCCCTTCGCGGGCTGAAGGAGCCCGTGCGATGACTACCCGCGAGGCGACCGGCCTGCTTTCGCGCGCCCCGGCAGCCGGCGGCGACCGGCAGAGCTTGCGCGACCGGCTCGCGGTGCTCGCCTTTGGGGCGATCACCTGGCCCTGGCTGCTTCGAAGCCTCGACGGCGGCCGCAAAAGCGTCAAGCGCGCCTTGTTCGCCAAGCTCGACCTGCCGGAGGAGGCGCTGCCCAATCTCGGCAGCTGGAAGGCCGATGCGGGCCTCCTCACCCTGGTCGCCGACCACATCCTGGAGCACAAGCCGAAGACGGTCGTCGAATTCGGCGCCGGCGCCTCGTCGCTGATCATCGCCAAGGCGCTTCAGAAAGCCGGCGGCGGCCGCCTGATCAGCTTCGAGCAGCATCCCGACTTCGTCGACGCCACCCGCTCGTGGCTGGCCGAGTACGGATTGGAAGCGGACATGAGGGCCGTGCCGTTGCGCCGCTCGCCGGGCGGGTGGCCGGGCCTATGGTACGATCACGGGCCCCTGCCCGACGATATTGGCCTTATGGTCGTGGACGGGCCGCCTTGGTCGATCCACCCGATGACTCGAGGCGCCGCCGAGACCGTGTTCGGCCACATCGCGCCGGGCGGAACGGTGATGCTCGACGACGCCGCCCGCCCCGGCGAGCGCCTCGTCGCCCGCCGCTGGCGCAAGGCGCATCCGGAATTCAGCTTCCGCCTCTGGAAAGGCGGCTCCAAGGGCACGCTAATCGGCTATAGGCGCGGCTAGAGCGTCGGCCGCTTCTCGAACGTTCTCGGAACCGCTTCATCCGTATCCTCCACGTCGATCCGCTCGACCTGCGCCGAGGGCGGACCCCGGCGGCAGGCCTCGACCAACCGGGCGAGCGCCTCCTCCGGCCCCGCTGCGACGATCTCGACGCTGCCGTCGCGGCGGTTCCTGACCCAGCCGCTCAGCCCCAGCGCCCGCGCCGTCTCCACCGTCCAGGCGCGGTAGAAGACGCCCTGGACGCTGCCGTGGACCCGCAGACGCTTCACCGTCTCAGCCACCGCATTGGGCCCGGTGAAGCAGCTTGTGGTCGGCCAGCACGAGCGCCACCATGGCTTCGACAACGGGCGCACCGCGGATCGCGACGCAGGGATCGTGGCGCCCCTCGACCCGAACCTCGGCCGCCGCGCCTTCGGAATTGACGCTCCGCATCGGACGGGAGATCGACGAAGGCGGCTTGAAGGCGGCGCGCAGGCGGATCGGCTGGCCGGTCGAGATGCCGCCGGCGATGCCGCCGCCATGGTTGCTGAGGAAGTCGGGCCCCGCGAGGCCCGGGCGCATCTCGTCGGCATGCTCGTGGCCGCGCATCGCCGCGGCGGCAAAGCCTTCGCCGATCTCGACGCCCTTGACGGCGTTGATCGACATCACCGCCGCCGCCAGCTCGGCGTCCAGCTTGGCGTAGACCGGAGCGCCCCAGCCGGCGGGGACGCCTGTCGCCTCGCACGCGACAATTCCGCCAAGCGAGGTGCCCTCCTCGCGGGCCGTCCCGATCAGCGATTCCCAACGGGCCGCATCGCTCTCGCCGCCTATCTCCACCAGCTGCGCCGAGACCGTCACCTCGGGTATCACCAGCCTCGCCACGGCCGCGGCGGCCACCCGCGCCGCCGTCTCCCGCGCCGAAGCCCGGCCGCCGCCGCGCCAGTCGCGAAGGCCGTATTTGGCCTCGTACGCATAGTCCGCGTGACCGGGCCGATAGGCCGAAGCGAGATTGCGATAATCCTCGCTGCGACGGTCTTCATTGTCGATGATCAGGCTGATCGGCGTGCCGGTCGTGCGGCCTTCGAAGACGCCCGAGAGGATGCGCACGCGGTCAGGCTCCTTGCGGGGCGACGTCAGCATACTCGTTCCGGGACGGCGCCGGTGGAGCCATGGCTGGATGTCCGCCTCGCTGAGGTCGAGACCCGGCGGGCAGCCGTCGACGACCACGCCGATCGCCGGCCCATGGCTCTCGCCCCAGGTGGTGAAGCGAAAGATCCGGCCGAAGCTGTTGAAGCTCATCTGGCGGGCACGCCGCCGCCGTCAGACGGTGCTGATGTCCGGCGCGTCCTCGGCCTTCATGCCGATGACGTTGTAGCCGGCATCGACGTGGTGGATCTCGCCCGTGACTCCCGACGCCAGGTCCGACAGCAGATAGAGCGCCGCGCCGCCGACGTCCTCGATCGTGACGTTGCGCCTCAGCGGGCTGTTATATTCGTTCCACTTCATGATGTAGCGAAAGTCGCCGATGCCGCTCGCCGCGAGCGTCTTGATCGGGCCCGCCGAGATTGCGTTGACGCGGATATTCTCCGGGCCGAGGTCCATGGCGAGATACTTGACGCTCGTCTCCAGCGCCGCCTTCGCCACACCCATCACATTGTAGTGGGGAATGACCTTCTCGGCGCCGTAATAAGAGAGGGTGAGCACGCTGCCGCCGTTCGGCATCATCGCCCGCGCCCGCCGGGTGACGGCGACGAAGCTGTAGGCGGAGATGTTCATCGTCAGCAGGAAATTGTCGAGGCTCGTGTCGACGAACTGGCCGCGCAGCTCGTTCTTGTCTGAAAAGCCGATGGCGTGGACGAGGAAGTCGATCGTCTCCCAGCGCTCGCGCAAAGTGGCGAAGGTCTTGTCCAGGTCGTCCATGTCGGCGACGTCGCACTCGATCAGGAAATCGGCGCCGAGCTGCTCGGCGAGCGGCCGCACCCGGCGCTCCAGCGCCTCGCCTTGGTAGGAGAAGGCCAGCTCGGCTCCGTGCGCCGCCAGGGCCTTGGAGATGCCCCACGCGAGCGAGCGGTCGTTGGCCAGGCCCATGATCAGCCCGCGCTTGCCTTGCATCAGCGTCGTCATGGCTTCTCCTGCTCGGCCTCCTGCGGAGGCGCCTCCGCCTTCAGTTCGGCTTCCTCGATGGCGCGTTCCACCGCCCGTTGCTCCGCTTCGGCCGCCTCTTCCTCCTTGACTACGGCTTCCACGTCGTCATGCGTGGGCGTCGGCGTCTCGGCAAGCGCCGCGTTGAGCTCGGCGCCGATCACCAGCCCCAGCCCGATCACGAAGAAGAACAAAAGGGCGATGATCACGCCCGCGAGGCTGCCGTAGGTGAGGTCGTAGCCGCCGAGGCTGCTCAGGACGACCGGAAGCAAGGCCGTGGTGAGCACCCACCAGCCGGCCACGAACGCGGCTCCGGGCCATTTCGGGCAGGCCGAGACCCGGTAGCGCTTGGGCGTCAGCGTGTAGAAAAGGAGATAGAGCGACCCGAACAGCACCAGCGCTGGAGCGGCCCGCAGGAGCGTCAGCAGGCCCACCACTTCGCTGGCGCCGGGAACCAGGTTGACGATGAACTGCTGCACGCTCGACAGCAGGATCGAGGAGGCGAAGGCGATCATCGCCAGGATGACCGCGGCGATGATCATGCCCGCCGATCCCAGCCGGTATTCCCAGAAAGGCCGGCTGAACGTCACGCCGTAGGCGCGGCGGATGATGTCGCGGATCGTCTCGATGAAGCTGCCCGTCGTCCACAGTCCGAGGAGGGCGCCGAGCCACAACAGGCTGCCCGAGCGCGCCTCGATGACGTCGCGGATCGGATGCTGAAGCACCTCGGCGACGTTCCTGGGCATCGTCTGGAGCAGCGCATTGACGGCGTTCATGCCCTCCTCGGTCTGGCCGAACAGGCGGGCGATCGCGGCCGCGACGATGACGAAGGGGAAGATCGAAAGCAGTGCCAGATAGGCCAGGTTGCCGGCGTGGATGAAGCCGTCGGAATACACGCCGATGGCCACGCGCTTGATGATCTCCCATCTGCGCTCGCCGGGGCGGAAGTTCTGGCGGATGTGGCCGAAGCGCGCCTTCGCCTTCGCCAGCCGCTTGCGCCGGGCTTCCGGGGATTGGGGGGAGATTTCGAGCATGAGCGTTAGACGCCCAGGCCGGCCCGCGGGTTTCCTTTGCCCCTGCCGCCCCAGCTTTCGAGGAAGCGGGAAAGCTCAGGGTCGTCGGGCACATCCACCATGAAGGTGACGAGTTGGTCGCCGCGCTCGCCGTTCTTGCCGGTGAAGCCCTTGCCCTTGAGCCG
>DASZEO010000096.1:0-9296 GCA_035940755.1 Allosphingosinicella sp.
TGGGCTTTGACGGCCTCGTCGTCGGCGACTGGAATGCGCACGGCCAGGTGCCGGGCTGCTCGAACACCTCCTGCCCGCAATCCTTCAATGCCGGTCTCGACATGTTCATGGCGCCGGACAGCTGGCGCGACCTTTACCGCAACACGATCGATCAGGTCCGCTCGGGCGTCATTCCGACGGCGCGGCTCGACGAGGCGGTGCGGCGGATCCTGCGGGTGAAGCTGCGCGCCGGCCTGTTCGACCGCGGGCGGCCGTCGTCGCGGCCGCTTGCCGGGCGGTTCGAGCTGCTCGGATCGCCGGAGCACCGCGCCGTCGCGCGCCAGGCGGTCCGGGAATCGCTGGTGCTGCTGAAGAACAGCAACAACCTGCTGCCGCTCCGCCCCGGCGCGAACGTGCTCGTCGCCGGCGACGGGGCCGACAATATCTCCAAGCAGGCGGGCGGGTGGACCATCACCTGGCAGGGCAACGGCCTCACCAACGCAGACTTCCCGAACGCCCAGTCCATCTATGCCGGCATCCGCCAGACGGTGAGCGCCGCCGGCGGCACGGCGACTTTGAGCCCGGAGGGACGGTACACGTCCCGCCCCGACGTCGCGATCGTCGTGTTCGGCGAGGACCCTTATGCCGAGTTCGTCGGCGACCGCCGGACGCTCGAGTTCAGCCCGGCCGACAAGAGCCATCTCGAGCTGATGCGGCGGCTGCGCTCGGAGGGCATCCCCGTCGTCGCCGTCTTCCTCTCCGGGCGGCCGATGTGGGTCAATCCGGAGCTGAACGCGGCGGACGCCTTCGTCGCCGCCTTCCTGCCCGGCAGCGAGGGTGGAGGCATTGCCGACGTGCTGTTCGCCAATGCCGATGGTTCGGTACGCAACGATTTCCGCGGCCGCCTTTCCTATTCCTGGCCGCGCCGGGCGGACCAGACGCCGCTCAACCCGCGTGATCCCGACTACGACCCGCTCTTCGCCTACGGCTACGGCCTTCGCTACGGCCAGAGCGGGGAGCTGCCGGCTCTTTCCGAGGAGCGGCCGGCCGGCGCGGGCCTCGGCGAGGGGCTGTTCTTCTCCCGCGGCGCGCTTCCCGCGGGCTGGAGCTTCGCCGGCGAAGGCGCGGTGCAGCTGCGCGGTGTTGACCGGCGCGCCCAGGAGGACGCCCGCGGCATCGTCTGGACCGGCAGCGGCACGGCCTTCATCCAGGCCGCGCCGCCGACCGACATTTCCCGCGAAGCCACGGGAGAGCTCAGCCTGATGTTCGACTACCGGGTCGACGCGCCGCCGCGCGGCGAGGTCGGCGTCGGCATGGACGGCGCCTTCCTGCCCATCACCGGCGCGCTTCGCACGGCCCCGGCCGGCGAGTGGCGCACCCTGATCGTGCCGCTGCGCTGTTTCGCCCGCGGCGGCGTGACGATGACCGGAGTCGCGCGGCCGTTCGCGCTGCGCTCGGCCGGGCCGCTGCGCCTCGCCGTTTCGGACGTTCGCTTGGGCAGCGCGGCGGTCAACCAGGACCAGTGCGGCCAGCCCTGAGCGGGCGTCAGGTTGCCGGCCGCCAGCCCGGCGGCAGCCGCCGCTCGGGGAGCGTCACCGTCACCGTCTCTTCGATGTCGCGCGACGATTCGCCGAGCATCACCCGATACTCACCGGCGGCGATCCGCCATTGGCGGGCAGCGCTGTCATAGACCGCGAGCAGGCGCGGATCGAGGGTGAGGGCCACATTCGTCTCCTCGCCCGCGTCCAGTTCGACGCTCTGGAAGCCGGCGAGCCGCTTCGGGGCTTCCCACCCGCCGCCGACGGGGGAGACGTAGATCTGGGCGACGTCGCGCCCGCGCACCCGTCCGTCGTTCCTGATCCGGAAGCTGACGGCAAGCTCCTCGCCCTCCAGGCCGGCGCGCAGCCGGCCATAGTCGAAGTCGGTGTAGGAAAGGCCGTGACCGAACGGGAAAAGCGGCGCCAGGTCGTTGGCGTCGTACCAGCGATAGCCGACGCGCGCGCCTTCCGAGTAATTGACGGTGAAAGGCTGGCTTTCGGTGAGGCCGACGCCGTCGAGCCTCGGCCGTGGGAGCTGGCTTTCGTCGCGCGGGAAGGTGATCGGCAGATGGCCTGACGGGTTGACTCGGCCGAACAGCAAATTGGCGATGGCCTCGCCGCCGCTCGTGCCGGGGTACCAGGCTTCGAGGATCGCGCCGACCCGCTCCGCCCACGGCATCAGCACCGGCCCGCCGGTCTCCAGCACCGCGACGGTGCGGCGGTTCGCCCCCGCGACCGCCTCCACCAGCGCGTCCTGGTTGTCGGTGAGCGTCAGCGGCGCGTCGATCGACTCGCTGGTCCATTGAGTCACGAAGACGATGGCGACGTCACTGTCCGCCGCTAGCCGGGCCGCCGCTTCCGGATCGCGGCCGTCGGCGAAGGTGACGGTTGCGTTCGGGGCCTGCGCCCGGATCGCCGCCAGCGGCGAGGAGGGATAATAGACCACCGGCCCCGGCCACCCGGTCGGCTCGAGCCCCGGAACGGCGTTGCCGCCGCTGGCGTAGACCTGGCTCGATCCGCCGCCGGAAAGCACGCCGCGGTCGGCATGACCGCCGATGACCGCGATCCGCCGAACGTCGGGCGAGAGCGGCAGGATGCGGTCGGCGTTCCTGAGCAGGACGGCGCCGCGCTCCGCGGCGGTCCGGGTGACCTCGGCGTGGGCGGCAAAGTCGATCGGGCCCTGCGCGACCGGCTCGTCGATGACACGGTGGGCGAACATCGAGCGCAGGATCCGGTGGACCATTTCGTCCAGCCGGCGCTCCGACACCTGGCCGCGAGCGACCGCCTGACCCAGCGGCGCGCCGAAATAGGGCTCGTCGTCGAACGGGAAACCCGAATCCTGGTCGAGGCCGGTATTGGCCGCCTGGACGGTGCTGTGAGTCGCCCCCCAGTCCGACATCACATAACCGGGAAAGCCCCAGTCGCGGCGGAGCACCTGGGTCAGCAGCCACGGATTCTCGCATGCATAAGCGCCGTTGACCTGGTTGTAGGAGCACATGACGGATCCGGGATCGCCGCGCTCGATCGCGATCTGGAAGGCGAGCAGGTCGGACATCCGCGCCTGATCGTCGGCGACGGCGACGTTGAGCCAGTCGCGCCCGGTCTCCTGGTCGTTCAGCGCGTAATGCTTGATCGTCGAGATGATCCCGTTGGACTGGATGCCGGCGATGAAGGAGCCGACCATCGTTCCGGCGAGCAGCGGGTCCTCGCCGCCATATTCGAAGTTGCGGCCGTTGCGGGGATCGCGCGCCAGGTTCACCCCGCCGGCGAGCATCACGTTGAAGCCGGAAGACCGCGCTTCGGAGCCGATCATCGCTCCGCCGCGAAAGGCGGTCACCGGATCCCAGCTGGAGGCGCTGGCGAGGCCGGACGGCAGCGCTGTCCGCTCGCGCTTCTGCGCCGCTCCGCCCTGGGTGGCGACGCCGATTCCGGCGTCCGTCTGCCATTGCGCCGGGATGCCGAGCCGCGGGATCCCGGGGACATAGCCGGCGGACCCTTGCAGCGCCTCGCGCGGCGCGCGGTAGTTCTTGGGCGGGAAATCGGTGCCGAAATAGCCGAAGACGAGGCGCAGCTTCTCCTCGCGCGTCATCCGGCCGAGCACCAGGTCGGCGCGCGCGTCGGCGCTGAGCGACCGGTCCATCCACGGCCGGTTCGGCGGCGGGGCGGCGTCGGCCGTCACCGCCGTGAGCGCTGCCAGCGAGATCGCCGCGGCAAGCGCGGCCAGGCTCTTCTTCATCAGGTCGTCCTCCTCGTCGCGCTTCTGCTTGTGGCCGTCTCCAGCGCCTTGACACCGCGCCGGCCACCGCCGATGTGAGCGCTAACACAAAACCGAAAATATCCGGGGACGGAGAGGCTTGGAAGCCCTTTCTACAGAAAAGCTGCTGCCGGACGACGCAGCCACGGCCGTGCTGGCCGGCCGGCTCGACCTGGGCGAAGGGCCGACCCCCGTGCTGGTTCGCGGCGGGTTCGTGGAGGACGTGTCGGAGGCGGCGCCGACGATCGCCGATCTGCTCGACCGCGACGACCCCGCAGCGGTCACGGGCCGCGTATTGTTCAGCGTCGACGGCCTGATCGAGCGCGCCGCTGCGCAGAGCCTCGAATCGCCATTCCTGCTGGCGCCGATCGACCTTCAGGTGGTGAAGGCTGCCGGCGTGACCTTCGCCGTGTCGGCGATCGAGCGGGTGATCGAGGAAGCCGCCCGCGGCGACATCGATGCGGCCGCGGCGGTGCGCGGGCGACTCGAATCGCGGATCGGCAGCGGCATCCGCTCAGTGGTTCCCGGATCGGCGGAAGCGGGGCGGCTCAAGGCGGCGCTGATCGAAGACGGCATGTGGTCGCAATATCTCGAGGTCGCGATCGGGCCGGACGCGGAGATCTTCACCAAGGCTGCCGTGCTGGCGAGCGTCGGCTGGGGGGCGGAGATCGGCGTTCGATCCGACTCGGGCTGGAACAATCCCGAGCCGGAAGTGGTGCTGGTCGCGGACAGCCGGGGCCGCGCTCGCGGCGCCACGCTCGGCAACGATGTGAACCTGCGCGATTTCGAGGGACGCAGCGCGCTGCTCCTGAGTAAGGCCAAGGACAACAATGCCTCCTGTGCCGTCGGCCCGTTCATCCGGCTGTTCGACCATCGCTTCACGATGGACCATGTGCGCGGTGCTGAGGTGCAGCTGACGATCGACGGGCCGGAAGGCTATCGCCTCACCGGCACCAGCTCGATGGACCAGATCAGCCGCGATCCCGAGGAACTGGTGCGCCAGGCGATGAGCGAGCACCATTTCCCGGACGGCTTCGCGCTGTTCCTCGGCACGCTGTTCGCGCCGGTGCAGGATCGCGACGAGCCGGACCGCGGCTTCACCCACAAGATCGGCGACGTGGTCCGCATCTCGTCGGCGAAGCTGGGGACGCTGGCCAATCGAGTGACGACTTCGAAGGACGCTGCGCCGTGGCGGTTCGGCGTTCGCGAGCTGATCAACAATCTCGCGGGACGGGGGCTCATCGGCGCCGGGGCCGAACAGCATGGACAGGATCGATGACCGACACTCTCACGCACTTCATCAACGGCGAGCAGATTTCGGCCGAGACACCGAACGCCAGCATCAACCCGTCCAATACCGACGAGGTGGTGGCGCGCTTCCCGGCCGGCGGCAGCGCCGAAGTCGATTCGGCGGCCAAGGCAGCGCGGGCGGCTTTTCCCGCCTGGGCGGAAGCTTCGCCCGAGGTGCGATCGGACCTGCTCGACAAGGTGGGCTCAGCGATCATGGCGCGCGCCGGCGAGCTCGGGCAGCTCTTGTCTCGCGAAGAGGGCAAGACTCTCCCGGAGGGCACCGGCGAGGTCATGCGCGCGGCGCGCATCTTCAAATATTTCGCGGGCGAGGCGCTTCGCCGGCACGGCCAGACGCTCCAGTCGACCCGCCCCGGCCTCGACGTCGAGACCTACCGCGAGTCGTTCGGCGTGTTCGGGCTGATCACGCCGTGGAACTTCCCGATCGCGATCCCCGCGTGGAAGACCGCGCCGGCGCTGGCGTTCGGCAACACCGTGGTGCTGAAGCCGGCCAACCCAACCCCCGCGACTGCCTGGGCGCTCGCCGAGATCATCCATGAGGCCGGAGCGCCGCCCGGGGTGTTCAACCTGGTGCTCGGCGAAGGCGGAGTCGGCGCCGCCATCGTCGACCACCCGGAAGTGGACGGAGTCTCCTTCACCGGCTCGCAATATGTCGGCGGCAAGGTCGGCGAAGCCGCGATGCGGCGCCAGGCTCGGGTCCAGCTCGAAATGGGCGGCAAGAACCCGCTGGTCGTGCTCGACGACGCCGACCTCGAGCGCGCGGTGGCCTGCGCCATCGACGGCGCCTTCTACGGCACCGGCCAGCGTTGCACCGCCTCGTCGCGGGTGATCGTGACCGAAGGCATCCACGACCGCTTCGTCGAGGCCCTCGCCGAGCGGGCGAAAAGCTTGAGAGTCGGTGACGCGCTGGACCCGTCCAGCCAGATCGGCCCCGCGGTCAGTCAGACCCAGCTTGAGCAGAATCTGAACTACGTCGACATCGCCACCAAGGAAGGCGGGCGCCTGGTCACGGGCGGCGAGCCGCTCAAGCTCGCCACGCCCGGCTTCTACATGTCCCCGGCCGTGATCGCCGACACCGCCCCCGACATGCGGATCAATTGCGAGGAAGTGTTCGGGCCCGTCGTCAGCACCGTGCGCGTGCGCGACTATGAAGAGGCGCTTGAAATCGCCAATCGCGGCCAGTTCGGACTCTCGGCGGGGATCGTTACCAACTCGCTCAAACATGCGCGGCATTACCGGCGCAACGTCCGCGCGGGCATGGTGATGATCAACCTGCCCACTGCGGGCGTCGACTATCACGTGCCGTTCGGCGGCACCCGCAAGTCGAGCTACGGCCCGCGCGAGCAGGGCTTCGCCGCCGTCGAATTCTACACGCAGATCAAGACCGTCTACGTCGGAGGCTGAGCAAGGTGGAGTATCCGATCCCCAACGAAAGGCGCGCCATCTATCCCAGCCTTGCCGGCAAGCGGGTGCTGGTGACCGGCGGCGGATCCGGCATCGGCGCGGGCATGGTCGAGGCGTTCGTGCGACAGGGTTCCGACGTCACCTTCTTCGACGTTGCGGAAGAGGACTCTGAGGCGCTGGCCGAGCGACTTTCGCAAGCGGGGACGGGGCCGCGCTTCGAGCGGGTCGACCTCACCGACATCGCCTCCGTCCAGTCGGCGATCGCTTCGCTCGGGCCGTTCGACGTGCTCGTCAACAATGCCGCCAACGACGACCGTCACACTATCGAAGACGTCACCGAAGCCTATTGGGACGAGCGTATCGGCGTGAACCTCAAGCACCAGTTCTTCTGCGCGCAGGCGGTGGTGCCGGCGATGCGCGAGAAGGGCGGCGGAGTCATCGTCAACCTGGGTTCGATCTCGTGGCATCTCGGGCTGCCGAACCTGCCGCTGTACCAGACCGCGAAGGCGGCGGTGGAAGGGCTCACCCGCTCGCTCGCGCGCGACCTCGGCCCCGACGGCATCCGTGTCAGCTGCGTCGTTCCCGGCAATATCCGCACGCCCCGGCAGCTCAAATGGTATACGCCCGAAGGCGAGGCCGACCTGGTCGAGGCGCAGTGTCTCAAGGGCAGGCTGCTCCCGGAGGACGTCGCCGCTTTGGTCCTGTTCCTGGCCTCGGACGATGCCCGCCTGATCACGGGCCACGAGCATTTCGTCGACGCAGGATGGAGGTAGGATGACGAGCGTTCCGGAGAGCGTCTGCGATACCGGCGCGACATTGGGCGAAGGCCCGGTCTGGATCGGCCGCGACTCGGCGTTGTGGTTCGTCGACATCAAGCAAAAGCGCATCTATCGCTTCGATCCCGCTGGCGGGTCGCTCCGGTCGTTCGAGGCGCCCGAGCAGGTCGGCTGGGTCCTTCCGGCGAACGACGGCACGCTGCTCGCGGGCCTCCAGAGCGGCATCCATCGCTTCGACCCAGATACCGGCGCCTTCAGCCTGGTGGCCGAGGTCGAGCCGGACCGGCCGGCCAACAGGCTCAACGACGCTGCGAGCGATCCCAGCGGCCGGATCTGGTTCGGGTCGATGGACGACAGCGAGCGCGGCGCCACCGGCGAGTTCTACCGCTTCGAGCGCGGCCAGGTGGCCCATGCGGGGCTGCCGTCGGTGGCGATCACCAACGGGCCGGCGCTGTCGCCCGACGGGCGTATACTCTATTATGTCGACACCCTGGGCGGCCTGATTCACGCGGCCGACGTCGGCGATGACGGCACGCTCACTCGGCCCCGCCTTTTCGCGACCATTCCGCCGGAGGAAGGCCATCCAGACGGCCCCACCGTGGACAGCGAAGGCTGCGTCTGGATCGGGCTTTTCGGCGGCTCGGAGGCACGGCGCTATTCACCCGGCGGCGAGCTGATCGATCGCGTCCGCTTCCCCGTCAGCAACATCACCAAGCTCGCCTTCGGCGGCGAGGACCTGCGCACCGTTTACGCGACCACCGCGCGGCTTCACCTCAAGCCCGAGCAACTGGAGCGCCAGCCGCAGGCCGGCAACCTGTTCGCATTCCGCGCCGACGTGGCCGGGGTGCCGGTGACCCCTGCCGCGCTATGATCCGGGCGCTTGCCGCGCTGCTGCTCCTGGCTTTCGCCGTCCCGGCTGAGGCCCAGCCGGAACTGGGGCAGCTTTTCTCCGACCATGCAGTGCTTCAGCGGGGGCGGCCGATCGCCGTTTGGGGTACGGCCGCGGCGGGCGAGCGAGTGACGGTGTCGCTCGGCCGCGCCAGCCGCACCGCCACGGCCGACGCCGCCGGAGAATGGAGGGTCGAGCTGCCCGCGATGGCGGCCGGCGGGCCGTACCGCCTGACGGCCCGGAGCGCGGCCGGCACCGCGGCCGCCGACGACATCCTGGTCGGCGACGTGTGGCTGTGCTCGGGTCAGTCGAACATGGAACTGACGGTCTCGCGCGCGCTCAACGGGCCGAACGACGCTCAGGCCGCCAACGACCCAGAGCTTCGCCTGCTGACGGTGCCACATCTCAGCGCCCAAGCCCCCGCACCTCGATTCGCAGCGGACGTGGCGTGGCACGCGGCCGACCCGCAGGCGGTGAGCGATTTCTCGGCGGCCTGTTATTACATGGTGCGCGAGCTGCGCCGTTCGCAGCGCGTGCCGATCGGCGCGATCGCCGCCAGCTGGGGCGGCACTCCGATCCGCGCCTGGCTGGACCAGCGCGCCGCCGCGGCGACCGGCGGCGAAGCTTATGTCCTGTTCGATCTCTACCGCCGCGATCCGGCCGCCGCGAACCGCGCCTTCGGCGAGCGCTGGGCCGAATGGTGGCGCGGGGTCAGCGGCGATGCGCCCGGCGCCGAGCCGTGGCACGACAGCCGCCGCCTGCGCTGGTCGCGGGTCCCGCGCATGGCCTATTGGGAGACCTGGGGCGACCCCGCCTTCGCCGAGTTCAACGGCATGGTCTGGATGCGCAAGCGCTTCACGCTCACGCCGCAGGAAGCGGCGCAGGGCGCCACCCTGTCGCTCACCGTCGTCGACGAGCTCGACCAGACGTTCGTCAACGGCGTCGCCGTGGGCGGCCGCTACAGCTGGGAGGCGCCCCGGGATTACGCCGTGCCGCCCGGCCTCCTGCATGCCGGCGAGAACGAGGTGCTGGTCAACGTGTTCGACGGCTCCGGCGCCGGTGGGCTGCAGGGGCCGGCGGAGCGCGTGCGCCTGACGCTGGCCGACGGCAGCGTGAAGCCGCTCGGCGAGGGCTGGGAATATTCCGTC
>DASZEO010000097.1:0-3067 GCA_035940755.1 Allosphingosinicella sp.
TCCTCGAAATGGCGGACGCTGTGGCTGGCATGGTCGCGCTGCATGGCGGCGCCGGTGCCGGCGATGACGCTGACTCCGCCGCTATAGCCGCTGGTCGTGTAGCCGCGGACGAAGCCGTGGCTAGTCGCCAGCGCGACGACGTTGCGCCCCGCGCTTACGCCGGCGCCTTCGCTGTTGGTGATCCCCGGCACGACGCGCGCCGCTTCCTCCATCGCCAGCGCGCGCTCGCGCAGCTCGAGGGGCGACGGGTCCGCGCCGTCGTCGCCGTCCATGTCCCGGCCGCCGCCGCTGTAGAGCTTCTCCTCCGGCGCCAGCCCCGCATAGGGGTCCTCCGGCGCCTCTCGCGCCATCGCAGCGGCCCGCTCGACCAGCGCCCGCAGCGCGTCGGCGGAAAGGTCCGAGGAGGAGACGCTGGCCGAGCGGCGGCCGACGAACAGCCTGAGGCCGATCTCCTCGCCTTCGGAGCGGGTGACGTCCTCCAGCGCTCCGAGCCGGACCTGGATCTCGGTCGAAGCGTCGCCGATATAGAGAACGTCGGCCGCGTCAGCCCCGGCCTTCAGCGCGGCTTGGACGAGAGCCCCGGCGCGGCCTTCGGCTTCCTGGACGGTGAGCATGGGCGGCAGTTAGGCCGCACCCGACCAAAAGCAACCCTCAAGCGGTGCCGACGACGAAGCAGGCGAGGAACATCAGCAGCCCGGCGAAGCGGTTGGAGCGGAACTTGGCGAGAGCGTCGGCGCCGTCTTCCGGCTCCAGCGTCGCCACCTGCCACAGCAAATGGAGCGCCATCGGCAGCAGAGCCAGCAGCGCGAACCATTCGATCCGGACTTCGCGGACTGCCAGTTCCCACAGGAGGAGTGCCAGAGCGTAGCAAACCGCGACCCCGACGCGTGCATGCCGCCCTAGCGCCAGGGCCGAAGATTTGACCCCCACCAGCGCATCGTCCTCCTTGTCCTGAAGCGCGTAGATCGTGTCGTAGCCGATTACCCAGAAAATCGAGCCCGCGTAGAGCAACAGCGCCGGCCGCTCGACGTCGCCGGTCACGGCCGGCCATCCGACCAGGGCGGGCCAGGAGAAAACGAGTCCGAGCCAGGCCTGCGGCCACCAGGTGATGCGCTTCATGAACGGATAGGCGGCGACCAGGGCGAGGCTGGCGAGCGCCACAATCTGCGCCGTCCGCTGGAGCTGGAGCAGCACGACCAGCCCGATCAGGCTCATCGCCGCCAGCAGCACCCAGGCGCCGGCGAGCGACACGCGGCCGCTCGCTAGTGGACGAAGGCGGGTGCGCTCCACCTGCCGGTCGAGGTCGCGGTCGATGATGTCGTTATAGACGCAGCCGGCGCTTCGCATGGCCCATGCGCCGAGCGCCAGCCAGGCGATCAGCGCCCACCCCCGGTCGCCCATCCCTGCCAGCGCCACCGCCCACGCGCCGGGCCAGAAGAGCAGCCACGCACCGATGGGCCGGTCTAGCCGGATCAACGAAGCATGAGGCCGCACCGCTGGCGGCAGCGCCCCGATCAGCCCCCGCCGCTCGCTGTCGGGAACGATGTCGGAGCTGTGGGTCCCGTTCTTCGACACATCCCACAACTGACGGGTCGGGTGACGCCTGTCGAGCCGCAAGCGCTCCCCATCGAGGCGAGGGGCTGTTAAGCCGAGCCATGCCCGCCACCCCTGCCTGGCCGCCATCGAGCCTGCCGCGGCTCTATGTCGAGGAGACGCTGACGCAGGGCGCGGCAATCACGCTCGGCGCCGCCCCGGCCAATTACCTCGTGAGCGTCCTGCGCCTCCAGGCGGGGGCGCAGGTCAAGCTGTTCGACGACCGAACCGGCGAATGGCTGGCGGAGCTGACGGAAGCCCGGAAGAACCGAGTCACGCTCGCCGTCACTCAGCATCTCCGCGCGCGCGAGCCGGTGCCCGATTTGTGGCTGCTGTTCGCTCCGATCAAGCGGGGCCGGATCGACTGGCTGGCCGAAAAGGCGACGGAGCTCGGCATCGCCCAGCTGGTGCCGGTGATGACTCGGCGCACCATCGTCGACCGGCTCAACCTCGACCGGCTGCGCGCCCACTGCATCGAGGCCGCCGAGCAGTGCGACCGCACCGGACTGCCGGAACTGGCGGAGCCCGTAAAGCTGGAGGCGCTGCTGCGGGCGTGGCCGGCGCAGCGCGCCCTCTATTTCGCCGACGAAGCCGGCGGCGAGCCGCTCGCTCAAGCCGCAGCGGCGGGCCCGGCGGCCATGCTGATCGGCCCGGAAGGCGGCTTCGCCGACGCCGAGCGCGCGGCGATCCGCGCCGTGCCCCAGGCGCGCCCTATCACCCTCGGGCCGCGGATCCTGCGCGCCGACACCGCCGCCATCGCCGCCATTGCCGTCTGGATGAGCCGCGCCGGAGACTGGGCGGCCCTGCCGGATCGGTAGCACAGTGAAACCTGCTGGCGGCAGCGGCGGCCGGGAGCTAGAGGGGCGGCGATGACGACCCGGACGGGCCCCCTCAAAGGCGACCACAGGATCGAGAGCCGCGACGACCTGCTCGCCGTCTTCGCCGCCGGCGAAAAGCCGCCCGAGGACTGGCGCATCGGCACCGAGCATGAGAAGTTCGTCTATCGCTGCGCCGACCACCGCGCGCCGGCCTATGACGAGCCGGGCGGCATTCGCGACCTTTTGACCGGCCTCACCCGCTTCGACTGGCGACCGGTCGAGGAAGGCGGCAACGTGATCGCCCTGACCGGCCCCGACGGCGCGATCAGCCTCGAGCCGGCCGGGCAGCTCGAGCTGTCCGGCGCCCAGCGCGAGCATCTCCACCAGACCTGCGCGGAAGCCGGCAAGCACCTCAGGCAGGTCAAGGAAGTCGGCGACGAGCTCGGCGTCTGCTTCCTCGGCCTCGGCATGTGGCCCGACAAGGCCCGCGCCGAGCTGCCGGTCATGCCCAAGGGCCGCTACGCCATCATGCTGAGCTACATGCCCAAGGTCGGCAGCCTCGGCCTCGACATGATGCTGCGCACCTGCACCATCCAGACCAACCTCGATTACGCCTCCGAAGCCGACATGGCCCGCAAGTTCCAGGTCGCGCTGGC
>DASZEO010000098.1:0-1519 GCA_035940755.1 Allosphingosinicella sp.
GGCCGCCATCCGAACCAGGCGATCAGGTCGCCCGCCCGCCAGGCGAGGGCGACGAGAAAGCCCGGGACGGCGATCTCCCGCGCCGGTCGCCAGCCGAGCCAGCGCCGGTAGGCGGCGACGATCTCCGGGAACGACAGCCGCTCGGGCCCCGCCAGCTCCATCGCGACCCGCGACGGCGCGTCCGGCCGCACCATCGCGGCCATCGTTTCCGTAACGTCCTCGAGCTGGACGACGTCGATCCGCCCGGTGTCCGGAACCCGCGGCAGCCAGGGCAGCGACGCCAGCGCTCGGAATAGCGCGCTGCCGCCATAAGCCGGCCCTCCCACCACCACCGACGGACGCAGAATCGCCCAATCGAGGCCGCTCACCTCCAGCGCCCCGTCCCCATCGCTCTTGCTTCGCGAAAAGTCGGTGATTCCGCCGCGGTCGACGCCGATCGCCGACAGGTGGACGATCCGGCGCACGCCGCGCTGCTCACACGCCTGCCACAGCGCCGCCGGCGCGTCGCGATGGACTCGGCCGGGCGAGTCGCGAAGGCTCGACTGAAGCGAACCCGCGCAGTTGACGACCGCGTCCACTCCGGAGAGGTGCGGCAGCCAGTCCTCGGGCGCCAGCATCGTGCGCAGGTCGGCCTGGATCCAGCGGGCGACCGGCACCCGCCTCGCGGCCGAATCGAGTTCGCGCGCCAGGCCGATGACTTCATGGCCGTTCTGCTTCAGGCGCGCGGCGGCGGCCGATCCGATCAGCCCGGTCGCTCCCAGCAGCAAGATCCGCACCGCTTCCTCCGCACGCCTGTGGCGGCAAGAACCGGAGCGGCGCGCGTCCGTTCCACATCTGTCACGAAACCTGGATCAGCGACGGCGCACCCTCATTCGTAGCGCAACGCGTGGATCGGGTTCATTCGCGCCACGCGGATCGCGTGAGCGGCCACCGTGCCGACCGCGATGCCGAGCGCGGCAAGGCCTGCAACGATGAACGGCGTCGGTCCCATGTCGATGCGCGCCTGGAATTCGCTCAGCCAGTCGCGCATCGCCCACCACGCCACCGGCCAGGCAATCAGATTGGCGAGCAAAACGGGTCGGGTGAACTGCCAGACGAGCAGCCGGACGATGTCGCGGGTGCGCGCGCCCAGCACCTTGCGGATGCCGATCTCCTTCGTACGGCACTGGGCGGTGAAGGCGGCCAGGCCGAACAGGCCGAGGCACGAGATCAGGACGGCGAAGCCCGCGAAGATGGCGAACATCCGCGCCCGGCGCTCGTCGCTCGAATACATGCGGGCGATCCGCTCGTCGGCGAAGAAGCCTCGGAACGGGGCCCGATCGACGCTCGACTTCCAAAGCGCCTCGGCAGCGGCCATCACCGCCGCGGCGCGCGACGGCTCGAACCGGACCGCGAGGCTGAGCTGCCCGGTGGGCGCCACGTAGTAGATTTTCGGAATGCTTTCGAAGCGGGCCGATTCGAACCGGGCGTCGTTGACGAGGCCGACGATCGTGTAGGGCGCCACCGGCTCGCCGTCGTC
>DASZEO010000099.1:0-2318 GCA_035940755.1 Allosphingosinicella sp.
GCCATGTCTGGCTCGCCGGTCTCTACGTCCTTTCCTCGGTCGTCGGCGCGCTGGCGCTGACCTTCGTCGGCCTGTGGCTGAGCGGAGCGGGCGCGTGACCGCCGCTGCCGACCAGGTCCGCACCTTCACGGTGACCGACGAGGATGACGGGATCCGGCTCGACCGCTGGTTCCGCCGCAACCTTCCCGACGCCAGCTTCGGCACCGTCGCCCGCTGGGCGCGGACGGGCCAGTTGCGGCTCGACGGCCGCCGCGCCGCGCCGGGCGACCGGATCGAGAGCGGCCAGACCATCCGCGTGCCGCCGCTCGAGGAGGCGGCGCCCAAGCGGCCAGCCCCCAGGCGCGATCCGCTGACCGAAGACGAGGTCGAGTTCGTCCGAAGCCTCGTCATCCACCGCGACGCCGCCGCAATCGTCGTGAACAAGCCGCCGGGCCTGGCGACGCAGGGCGGCACCAAAACCAATGTCCACCTCGACCGGCTCCTCGACGGCCTGGCCGAGGAGGGGGAAGCTCGGCCCAAGCTCGTCCACCGGCTCGACAAGGACACTTCCGGGGCGCTGCTGCTGGCGCGGACTGCCCGTGCGGCCGCCTTCTTCTCCAAGGCGTTTTCCGGGCGCACCGCACGCAAGGTCTATTGGGCGCTGGTCGTCGGCGTCCCTTCGGTCGACGACGGGCTCATCGACCTTCCGATCGGCAAGCAGCCGGGCAGCGGCGGCGAGAAGATGCATGTCGACGAGGAGGAAGGGCAGCCGGCCCGGACCCGCTACCGCGTGATCGAGCGCGCCGGCAACCGCGCCGCCTGGCTCGAGCTCCAGCCTTATACCGGCCGCACCCACCAGCTGCGCGTCCACCTCGGGGCGATCGGCCATCCGATCGTCGGCGACGGCAAATATGCCGGGCAGGAGGCGTTCCTGACCGGCTCGATCAGCCGCAAGCTCCACCTTCACGCCCGCCGGCTGCGCATCGATCATCCGGATGGCGGCCGCGTCGACGTGACGGCGGAGCCGCCGGACCATTTTCGCGAGAGCATGGCCTCGCTCGGCTTCGATCCGGCCGAAGGCGACCTGCCGCTGGACGAGGTTCGGTTTTCCGAAACGGCCGAGGGCAAGCGCCGAGCCGCCGCCGCGGCCGCCAAGTCGCGCCGCAAGGAGCGCCGCGGCGAACGGCGCAGCCGGGGGCACGGCTGATGCATCCGAACCGCCATTTCGCCTGGGAGGATTCCGACGCGATGCTCGAGCTCGTGCGGAAGGTCTCATTCTGCACGATCTTCGTCGACGGCCCGTTCGTCGTCCACGCACCGGTCGTGGTCGCCGCCGGACCGGACCGGCTTCGCTTCCACGTTGCTCGCGGCAATCGCGCAGCGGCGGCGCTGGAGGGGCGCCGGGCGCTCGTCTCCTGCCTCGGGCCCGACGCCTATGTCAGCCCCGACTGGTACGGCGTGCCCGATCAGGTGCCGACCTGGAATTATCTGGCCGTCGAGCTCGAAGGGCCGCTGCGCCGGCTCGAGCCGCACGAACTGATCGCCCTGCTCGACGATCTCAGCGCCGACCATGAGGCAAGGCTTGCGCCCAAGCCGCCATGGACCCGCGCCAAGATGAGCGCGGGGCGCTTTGAAGGCCTGCTCAAGGCGATCGCCGGCTTCGAGCTGTCGGTCGAGGCTCTTCGCGGCACGCGCAAGCTCGGCCAGCACAAGGCGCAGGCCGAGCGAAAAGGCGCCGCCGAAGGTCTCGCTCCGCACCACCCGCTCATGGCGGCGCTCATGCGGGAGGCGGCGCGGTGAACCGGCTGGCCATCTTCGACTGCGACGGGACGCTGGTCGACAGCGAGCACAATATCTGCCTTGCCATGGAGCGCTGCTTCGCGGCCGCGGGGCTGGCGCCGCCGCCGCGCGAGCGAACGCGCGCCGTCGTCGGCCTCAGCCTCACCGAGGCCATGCGATCGATGCTGCCGGAGTATGAGCCGGAATTCCATGCCGAGCTGGCTGAGGAATATAAGCGCGCTTTCCAGGCGATGCGGGCGCGGGGGCTGGCGGAGGAGCCGCTCTACGAAGGCGTGGCTGAGCTGATCGACCGACTCGAAGCGGAAGGCTGGCTGCTCGGAATTGCGACGGGCAAGTCCGACCGCGGGCTGGCGCTGTGCCTGGACTGCCATGGCCTCGCCCGTCGTTTCTGCACGCTCCAGACCGCGGACCGCCACCCTTCCAAGCCGCACCCGTCGATGATCGACCAGGCCATGGCGGATGCCGGCGCGGCCCCGGACACGACGCTCATGATCGGCGACACCAGCTACGACATGGCAATGGCGCGGGCGGCCGGCGCG
>DASZEO010000100.1:0-4135 GCA_035940755.1 Allosphingosinicella sp.
GATCGGCGGCGCGGGTGATCGAATCGGGGTGAACCTCGGGATAGGCCGCCACCGAAACCTCGAACGGCGCCACCGCCTTCAGCCCCGCCACCAGCTCGGCGGCATTGGCATAGCCGCCGGCGGGAGGCGCGAACTTCGCGCCGGGAACCGGCGGATCGCCGCGCAGCGCGACGATGTGGCGAATGCCCGCATCCCAATAGGCGCGCGCGACCTCGTCGATCTCCTCGCGCGTGGCGCCGACGCACGTCAGGTGCGCCGCCGGCGTCAGCGAAGTCTCGCGCACGATCCGCTCGACGGTCGCGTGGGTTCGCTCGCGGGTCGAGCCGCCGGCGCCGTAGGTCACCGAGACGAAGCGCGGCTGAAGCGGCTCCAGCGTCTTGATCGACTCCCAGAGCGTCGCCTCCATCTTCTCGGTCTTGGGCGGGAAGAATTCGAAGCTGACCTGGATGTCGCCGGCCGCGTCCTCGAACAGCGGCCGCCCGACGCGCGACAGGGCGGAAGCGAGCTGGGTCATGCCACCACCTTGAGCTTCGAGCGCGGCTGCTCGCCGAGCCAGAGCGTGACGGTGAGCTCGCCGCCTTCGAGATGCTCGACCACGCGCCCTTCGAGCCCGGCTTCCTCGAGATATTTGAGGATCGCCTCGTCGGCGAAGCCGAGGCGGATGTGGGCGTCGCGGGCACGCAGCTCCTCGCGCTCGTGCGGCGCGAAATCCACGATCAGCAGCCGCCCGCCCGGCGTCAGCAGCCGCGCCGCCTCCGCCACCGCCGCGGCGGGATTTTGCGAATAATGGAGCACCTGGTGGATGATCACCGTCTCCGCCGAACCCGAGGCGAGCGGCAGCGTGTACATGTCGCCCTGGCGAAGCTCGGCCGAGGCGAGCCCCGCCTCCGCCAGCTTGACCCGCGCCAGCCGAAGCATCTCAGGCGACCGGTCGATCCCGAGCGACTGGTCGGCGGCGGGGCCGAACAGCTCGATCATCCGCCCGGTGCCGGTGCCGATGTCGATCAGGCGCCCGAGCGGCGCCTCACCCAGCGCGCGCGCGATCGCCGCCTCGACCTCGCTTTCGGCCACGTGAAGCGAGCGAAGCGCGTCCCAGTCGCCGGCATGCTGGGCGAAATAACGCTCCGCCGCCGCGGCGCGGTCGGCGCGGACGGCGGCGAGCCTCGCGGCATCGGCGGCCGTCGACGCAGGCTCGCCGTCAAGCTCCGCCCAGCGCTCCAGCAGCTGGAACAAGGGCTCGACGCGGGCGCGCTCGCCGAGGCTGACGAACACCCAGCTGCCTTCCTTGTGCCGTTCGGCAAGGCCGGCATCGATCAGGATCTTCACGTGCCGCGACACGCGCGGCTGGCTTTGCCCCAGCACCTGCGCGATCTCGCCGACCGACAACTCCATCGCGCGCAGCAGCATCAGGATGCGCAGCCGCGTCGGATCGGCGAGGGAGGCGAAGATTTTGGGCGCAAGAGCCATATTTGCGCATATAAAGAAGTCTTTATATCGGGGTCAACCCGTGGAGCGGAGCCGGCGCGAGCGGCTCCACGACTGGAGGCCGCCGATCAGCGCGACCGTGAAGCAGGCGAAGCTTGTCAGCGCTGCGACGCCGGCGGTGATGTAATAAGGCTCCCGCCGCGCCTCGCTTCGGGTGCGCAGCACGTAATGCGGTGACGCGACCCTCACGCCGCGAGCCTGAAGATCCTGAAGCGCCGGCGGCGGCAGCCCGTTTTCGATCAGGTAGCCGGTCTGCTCGGGCAAAAACCCCTGCGTGGTGGCGGCGTCGCGGCTGTTGCCGAAAGAGCGTTCGACGAACAGCCGCACCGGCGCCGCCTTGTCGCTCTCGCCCTCCGGGCGGAAGGCGAAATAGACGCTGCTGCGGTCGACGTAGCGGCTGGTCTCGCTCATCCCGGTTTGCACGTCGGGATCGACGGCGCCGCGGATCTTCACCTTCCGCTGCGGCACGCCTCCCTGTCGCAGCTGAGCGGCATCGACCAGCACGGGGGCTTCCGACCCATCGGGCACGCCTTGCGAAAGCATATAGGCGCCGCCGGCGATCACTCCGGCGGCCATGCCGATGACGGCGGTGAGGCGGGCCACCCGGCCGATCCGCCTCGCCTCCGCGGCGGGGCCCGGATCCTGAAGCGCCTGGGCGATCTGCGTCCGCAGGCGAATATACCAGAGCGCCGGCGCGGCCAGGACGAAGCCCGGAACGAGCGCGGTGAGCCCGCTATAATAGCGGCCGGTGCGGGCGAGCTGGAAATCGGCCAGCCATCGGTAGAGGCCGGAATAGGTCACCGCGCCCCACCCGAGATACGCCACCACCACGACGACCCACGCCCAGCTCAGAATGAGCAGAACCCGGCTTCTGGAATCATGCATCACCGTCCCCCTTCAGCGGCTCTTATGCAACGCCCCTGCGGCGCGCTCCACCTTCTCGAGGCCGAGCCACACCGCCATCAACTCCAGCTCGCCCTGGAGCCGCCCCTCGGTCTCGGACGGCGCTTCGGGCTCGAACGTCACCCGCTGGACGAGCAGGCGCGAGCGCGCGCGGTCGGCCTTGAGATCGACCCGCGCGGCAAGCCGCTCGTCGACCAGGAACGGCAGGACATAATAGCCGTGCACCCTCTTTTCCGCGGGCGTGTAGATTTCGATGCGGTAGCGAAAGCCGAACAGCCGCTCGGTGCGCGCACGCTCCCACACCAGCGGATCGAACGGCGCCAGCAAGGCCTGCGCCCTGATCCGCCGCGGCCGCCGTGCCTCGCGGTGCAGGAAAGCCGCCTGCTTCCATCCCGCCACGGCCGCTGGAATCAGCACGCCCTCCTCCACCAGCGCCGCGATGGCGGCTCGCGCGGGCTCCGGCTTCAGGCGGAAATAATCGCGCAGATCGCCGGCCGTGGCGATGCCCAGCGCCCGCGCCGCCCGCTCGACGAGCGCGCGCTGGGCCTCCGCCTCGGTCGACGTCGGCTGCGCGAGGATGCCGGCAGGGATCACCCGCTCCGTCAGGTCGTAGACCCGTTCGAAGCTGCCGCGGCGGGTGCGCGTGGTGACGTGTCCGGCCCAGAACAGCCATTCGAGCGCGCGCTTTGCATCGCCCCACGCCCACCAGCCGCCGCGGCTTCGGCCCGCCTCGAAATCGGACGCAGCCAGCGCGCCCTCGCTGCGGATCCGCTCCAGCACGGCTTCGGCCTCGGGCCGACGCTCGCGGGCAAAGGCGCGCATGCTGCCCCAGCCAGCTTCCCCACGGTCCGCCTGGGCCATCCGCCATCGCAGCAGCGGTTGGAGCTCGAGCGGGAGCAGCGATGCCTCATGGCCCCAATATTCGAACAGCCGCCGCTCCGATCGCCGCCCCCAGGCCGCGCGGTCGAGCAGCGCCCGATCGTACGCGCCGAGCCTTGAAAAGGCCGGAAGATAGTGCGCCCGCACCAGCACGTTGACGCTGTCGATCTGGTGGAGCCCGAGCCCCCCGACCACTCGGCCCAAATGCCCGCCATTCACCCGCTCCGGGCGCGAGGCGCCGAATCCCTGCGCGGCCAGCGCGATCCGCCGCGCCTCCCCGGACGATAACTGCTCCGTCACTCAACCCTCCCGCAGCGACCATGGCGCCTGCGCCGCCGCGCCGCCAGTGGCGCGGCGGGGGAGGGCATAAAACTCCATTCGTCGCAATTGCCTACTGCAGGAGTAGAGAAACTCTGGACAGCTTTTTCTCCCTCACATACAAGGCTCTTTCGCCCGCGGGCCGGGGCAGGGAGCTCAGGCTCCTGCGGCCCAACGGCGAGATGAAGTGGTTAACCTCGCAACCAACTGAAGGAACATACAGTGAAGAAGATTGCTCTCACGCTTCTCGCCGTCACCACGCTCGGCCTCGCCGCGTGCGACACCAACTCGGCGAACAACAACAGCGCCGGCAACGACACGACGGCCACCGAGAACAACGCCAACGAGGATGTCGGCAACGCTCAGACCGCCGCCGACAACGCGCTCGACACCGCCGCCAACCTCACCGAGCAGGCCGGCGACGCGATCGAGAACGCGGCCGACGCCACGGCGAACGCCGCTTCGAACGCGACCAAGTAAGGTCCGTCGAACTACCTCGCGGAAGGGCCGCGCGCACCCAGCGCGCGGCCCTTTTTCTTTGTCCCGCCTT
>DASZEO010000101.1:0-1574 GCA_035940755.1 Allosphingosinicella sp.
GCGGCCGCAGCCTTTCCTTTCACGCCGGTGCCGCTGCGCTATCGCAGCGACGGCTGGACCCCGGAGCGCCAGCGTCTTTACGTCGCGGCACTCTTTGCCACGGGCAGCGCCCGTAAGGCCGCGCACGCGGCCGGCCTGACGGAGCAGAGCGCCGGGCGCCTCCGCCGCCGCCCCGACGCCGCATCGTTCGACGCCGCCTGCACCGCCGCCTACCTCTCCGCCCGGCGCCGATGGGCTATGGTGCGGCTCGCCGCGTCGAGCCGGAAATATGCCGAAAGGTTCGGTTTTTCTGATCCCCGGGGAAGCTGAAACTTATGAAACTACTGAACCTTCCGCGCGGAATCGGGCCCGGCTTGCCGCCCGACGGCACGGCAGCGATGCCCGCACCGAGCCCCGGCTTCTTACGGCGCTTCCGATTCATGCTCCAAACGGATGCGCAGCTCGCCGTCCTGGCGCACGAGCAGGCCGGTATAGGCGACGAGCAGCGGCTCGCCGCGCTCGCGGCGTCCCCACTGGAACAGGCCGGTGACGACGACCGCGTCCGGCCCCACCGGCTCGTAGGCGAGGTCGCGCCAGGCGAAGCTGGCGGGCGTCCATTGCTCGCCGGCGTAGAAAGCGGCGATCTCCGCATAGGTTTCGAACCGCGACTCGCCGGCGCCGACCCGCCACGCTCCGCCCCGGTGGTAGCGCCGGGCGATCGCGGGGAAGTCGCCGGCGGCGAGCTCGCGGCCATAGGCTTCCATGAAGGCGGCCGCCTCGGCCTGCAGCCGGGCCGCCCCGGGCGTCTCGGCCGCGCCATCGGGCGCCGCGGCGGGCGCGTTGTCCTGCATCCCCGCCCCCGCTGCCGCGGGCGCTGCGAGCGCCACCGCGAGGAGCAGCCCGATCGCTTGTCGCTTCATTCCGTCCCCTCCCGCCGGCAGCCTAACCGCTCGACCCGGGCCGCGCCAGCGCCCTGCTCGCGTCGACTCCGCGCCCGCTTGTGCTAACCTCCCGTCCACGCCCATGGCCTATCTCCTCCTCAAGGCTTTGCTCTCCGGCCTCGTCGTCGCCGCCGCCTCGGAGGTCGCCCGGCGCTGGCCGGGCATCGGCGGCCTCATCGTCTCCCTTCCGCTCGTCTCGCTGCTCGCCTTCCTTTGGCTGTGGCGCGACACCGGGGACGCCGGCAAAGTGGCGCAGCTCTCCCAGTCGACCTTCTGGTTCCTGCTGCCCTCGATGCCGATGTTCGTGGCGCTGCCCTGGATGCTTCGCTCCGGCTGGGGCTTCTGGCCGTCCTTCGCCGCCGCCGTCGCCCTCACCGCCGGTCTCTATCTGCTCTTCTTCGCCGCCGCCCCGCGGCTCGGCATCCGGCTTTAGCCCGCGCTGGACTCGTTGCGCCTCCGTGCTAATCTCCGCGCCATCCAGAGGCTGCGGGGAGGGGAAACATGGCGCGCTTCAACGATCCGGCGAAGGTCGAGGCGGCCTTCGCGCCCTATCTCGAAGCGGGCGAGCAGATCCGCCACGTCGCTTATGGCGTGCGCCAGCCGCCGATCGCGCTCATCGCGCTCCTGTTTGCGCTCGCCGTCCTCCCCGGCGCG
>DASZEO010000102.1:0-1684 GCA_035940755.1 Allosphingosinicella sp.
GTGATCTCGAAATCCTCGTAGCGATATTCGTCGATCGCCCCGGGGCGCCGCAGCAGCGTCATCTTCGGCAGCGGCCGCGGCTCCCGTCTCAGCTGCTCGCGCGCCTGGTCGAGATGGTTTGAATAGAGGTGGCAGTCGCCGCCCGTCCAGACGAAGGTGCCGGGCTCCAGGCCGCATTGTTGGGCGAGCATGTGCGTGAGGAGGGCATAGCTGGCGATGTTGAACGGAACGCCCAGGAAGACGTCGGCGCTGCGTTGGTAGAGCTGCAGATTGAGACGCCCCCCGGCGACTTGGGTCTGGAAGAGGCAGTGGCACGGCGCCAGCGCCATCAGGTGGATCTCGGCCGGGTTCCAGGCGGTGACGATCTGCCGGCGCGAGGCGGGGTCGCGCCTGATCAGCTCGATCAGGTTGGCGATCTGGTCGATGTCCCGGCCGTCCGGCCCCTGCCAGCGCCGCCACTGCTTGCCGTATACGGGCCCGAGGTCGCCATTGTCGTCGGCCCACTCGTCCCAGATGCTGACCTTGTTCTCGTTGAGCCAGCGCGTGTTCGTGTCGCCGCGCAGAAACCAGAGCAGCTCGATCAGGATCGAGCGGATGTGCAGCTTCTTGGTGGTGAGCAGCGGGAAGCCTTCGGCGAGGTCGAAGCGCATCTGGTGGCCGAAGACCGAAAGCGTGCCGACGCCGGTGCGGTCCTTCTGCTCGACCCCCTTGTCGAGGATCAGCTGAAGCAGGTCGAGATACGTTCGCATGGCTCTAACTCTATGGCGGCTCGCCCCCGGCCGCGCCACCCGATTTCCTCCATTATGGCGCCAAAACGGCCAAGACTGACACGTGCCGGCCTCAGCAAAAGTGGCAGGAAGCGCCATGATCATCGCCACCGCGCGCGAGGCGGCCGATCTGCTCGCGCCGATCTTCGCCGGCGCCGAGGGCGAGAAGCTCGCCATTCTGCATCTCGACGAGCAGCGGACGCTGATCTCGATTGAGGAAATGCCGGTGGAATCCTCCGATTCGGTGCCGCTGCCGGTTCGCGCCATCCTGGACAGCGCGCTTCGTCTCGGCGGCCGCGGCGTCGTCATCGCCCACAATCACCCCAGCGGCGATCCTGAGCCGAGCCGCGCCGACCTCGAGGCGACCCGCCGCCTTGCGCAGACCGCCCTTAACCTCGGCATCGAGGTCCACGACCATCTGATCTTTGCCGGCGGCGCCTGCCGCAGCTTTCGCGAGCTCGGCCTGCTCTAGCTTACAGAGCGCAGCCCGGTATGTCGCCGGGTTCCGGCTTGGGCCCGCGCGGCTCGAACGAGGCCAAATAGGATTCGGAATCGGGCAGCCGCTCGAACCGCTTGAGCTCGTAGCCGACAGCGTTGAACTCGCACACCAGCAGCCGTGGGGGCGTGCCGTGGCGGCCGGTGGGGCGGTCGGCGTCGACGACGATGATGGTGCCGCCGCGCTTGAGGTCGTCGTGCAGGTGCCACAGGAACTCGCTCGGCCGGGCGATCTCGTGGTACATGTGGATCATCAGGATACGGTCGAACGAGGCGTCCGGAAGCTCCGGGTCGTTGGGCTCGCCGAGCCTCAGGGCGACATTGTCGAGCCGCTCGCGCTGCACGCGCCGCGCCAGCTCCTGGATGGTGAGCGGAACGATATCTTCGGCCAGCAGGCGCCCGCTGCGGCCGACGATCGGGGA
>DASZEO010000103.1:0-19617 GCA_035940755.1 Allosphingosinicella sp.
CGTCGTCGCGCTGGCGACTAGCCACGGCTTCGTCCGCGGCTACACGACCAGCGGCTATAGCGGCGGAGTCAGCGTCATCGCCGGCACCGGCGCCGCCATGCAGCGCGACCATGCCAGCCACAGCGTCCGCCATTTCGAGGATCTCGACGCACCGGGTGCGCTGGGGAGGCTTGCGGCGGAGCGCGCCCTGAAGCGGCTCGATCCGGGCAAGCTGCCGAGCGGAACCATGCCAGTGCTGTTCGATCCGCGCGTCGGCGGCGGGCTGATCGGCAGCCTCATCTCGGCGATGAGCGGGCCGGTGATCGCCCGCAAGACCAGCTTCCTGCTCGGCCGCGAGGACGAGCCGCTGTTCCCGGAAGCCATCGTCATCGCCGACGATCCGCACCGGCGGCGCGGTCTGCGCTCCAAGCCATTCGACGGCGAGGGCGTGGCGACCCAGCCACGCCGGCTCGTCGATGGCGGTCGGCTGACGGGCTGGCTGCTCAACGTGGCTTCGGCGCGCCAGCTCGGGCTCGAGCCCACCGGCCACGCCACCCGCGGCATCGGCGGCGCTCCCGGCGCGGGGGGGACCAACGTCCATATGGAGCCGGGGCCGCTCAGCCCGTCCGAGCTGATGGCCGATGTGCGGCGCGGCCTCTACGTGACGGAGATGATCGGGCAGGGCGTCAATCCGGTCACCGGCGACTATAGCCGCGGCGCCTCCGGCTTCGTCATCGAGAATGGAGAGCTTGCCGCGCCGGTGGCGGAGATCACCATCGCCGGCAACCTGCTCGATATGTACCGCACGCTGACGCCGGCCGACGATCTCGAATTTCGCCGCGCGCTGAACGTGCCGACTTTGCGGGTCGAAGGGATGACCGTCGCCGGTGCTTGAAGAGGTCGCCCGGATCGCCGACGAAGCGGGGCGGATCGCCGCCGGGCGCTGCGGCACGGCGTTCAGGACCTGGGACAAGGCTCCCGGGCACCCGGTCTGCGAGATCGACCTCGAGGTCGACACCTTCCTCCACGAGCATTTGCGGGCGCTCGATCCCGACGCCGGCTGGCTTTCGGAGGAGACGCTGGACCTTTCCGACCGGATCGAGCGGCGGCGGCTGTGGGTGATCGACCCGATCGACGGCACCCGCGACTATCTGCGCCAGCGCCCCGGCTGGTGCGTCTCGGTCGCGCTGGTCGAGGACCGGGTGCCGGTGCTCGGCGTGCTTGCGGCCCCGCAGCGGGGCGAGCTGTGGACGGCTTCGGCCGGCCAAGGCAGCCGGCGCAACGGCGAGCCGCTGCGGGTCAGCCGCCGCGTCCAGCTCGCCGGCGCACGTGTGCCTGCCGACGAACTGCCGAAGGAGGATCGCGACCTCATCGCCGTGCCGAAGCCCAATTCGATCGCGCTCAGGATCGCACTGGTCGCCTCCGGCGAGGCGGACCTGGTGGCCACCCTCAAATGGGGCTTTGAATGGGACATCGCGGCCGCCGCGCTGATCGCCGAGGAGGCGGGGGCGACGGTGACCGGGGCGCTGGGCCAGCCGCTGGCCTTCAACACCGCCGCCGGTGAGGCCTTCGGGGTTCTGGCGGCGACGCCGGGAATCCATGCAGCCGCCGTGGAGCGGCTTCGGGAGCGGGCGCTGGCGCTGGTGTAATTCCCCGTTGCCGCTATGGTCGGCGGTGCGGGAGAACGGACATGCGAACTTCCTTGCTCATCGGGTTCGGCCTGGCCTTGGCGGCTTGGCTGCCGGCAGTGGCTCAGGATCAGGCGCCGCCTGCCGCTGAAGAACCGGAAATCGAGCTAACCGAATCCCTCGACCTCACCCAGGACCGGACCGAGCGGATGACGGTCCCGGTCAGCATCGACGGGCGCGGCCCCTATCGCTTCATCGTCGACACCGGCTCCGAGCGCACCGTGATCTCGCGGGAGCTGGCGGCGGACCTCGGCCTCGACGCCGGCCGGACCGCGACCGTCTACAGCATGACCGAGGCGAGCCGGATCGGCACCGTCGTCATTCCGGCGCTCGAGGTCGGCCGCCGCACCGTTAGCGATATCCAGGCGCCGGCCCTCGCCCGCCGCAACCTCGGGGCCGAGGGGCTGCTGGGGGTCGACAGCCTGCAGTCGCAGCGGGTCGAGCTCGACTTCGTGCGCCAGGAAATGAGCGTGACTCCGTCCCGGCGCGAAGAGGCGCCGTGGCCGGCCGACACGATCGTGATCGAGGCTCGCAACCGCTACGGGCACCTGATGCTGGTCGACGCCTCCCTCGACGGCGAGCGGATCTACGTCATCGTCGATACCGGCTCCCAGGTGACCGTGGGCAACAACGCGCTGAGGCGGCGGCTCGAGCGGCGCGGGCGGTTAAGCGCGCTTCGGCCGGTCCAGCTGCAGAGCGTGACCGGCGGCCTGCTGACCGCCGATTACGGCATGGCGCGGCGAATCCGGCTCGGCGGCGCGGGCATCAACAACCTTCCGATCGCCTTCGCCGACGTCCATCCGTTTCGCCAGCTGCGCCTCGACGACCGGCCGGCCATCCTGCTGGGCATGGACGCGTTGCAGCTGTTCGACCGCGTCTCCTTCGACTTCGCCAACCGGCGGGTCCGGCTGCTGGTCGGCGACAGCACCGAGCTCGAGCGCGAGCTTCGGATGGCGGCGCTCGGTGCTCCGGCTGTCGCCGCCGCCGACTGATCAGAAGGCGCTGTTCAGCGACAGCCTGAACGCGATGGCGGCGTGGCCGTCCTGCTCCTCGGCGCTGAACTCCCCGCCGACGCGGAAATTGGCGCTGCCGCCGAGCAGGCGAAGCCGGCCGAGCCAGCCGCTGCTGCGTTCGTCGGCGGTGAGGGTGAACGGCTGCCCGTTCTCGAAGCGGGCGACGGTCGCGCCCAGCGATCCGCCGACGATCTCGCGGCGGCCGCCTTCAAGCTCGACCCGGAAGAAGCCGCCGGTGGGTTCGGTGCCGGCGAGGTCGTAGCCGAGGGTGACGCTGCCGCTTGCCGCCAGCTCGTCGCTGGAGCGGCCGTCAACGGTGAGGCCGAAGCCTTCGCCGCCGCCGGCTTCGGTGTAGCCGCCCTCGTCGAGCGAATAATAATCGAGGGCCGCGAGCGGACGGACGGTGAGCCGGCCCGAACGGATTTCGTAGGACACTCCGCCGCCCGCCGACCAGAGCGTGCCGTTCCACTCGCCTCGCGCCTCGCGGGTGACGGCGGTGCCGGTGAACCGCCGCACGGAATCGAAGCCGATCCGCGCCGCCGACGCGCGGGCATAGGCGTTGAGCCCGCCCCAGTGGCCGCGCCAGTAGCCGGCGAGCTCCACCTGCTCGGTATCGACCTGGTTCTCGGTGGTGCCGTCGGCGTCGTCGCCGAGCAGGTAGGAGAGCGAGACGCCGAACGCGCCCAGGCCGCCCGCGTTGATCTCGGCGCCGCCGGAAGCGCCCCAGCCGCTGACGTCGTAGCCGCTGGTGTCGCCGATGTCCCTCGTCGTGCCCCAGGCGACCTGCTGCAGGAAAAAGCCCCAGCCGCCCATGTCGTGGACGGGCGGGCGCGGGTCGGCGAGGAAGCGTCCGGTGGCCCGCGAGGCCTGGGTGACAGTCTCGAAGGCGCCGCCGGCATGTTCGGGAAGCATCTGCTGGAGCGCCGAACGGAACTGGCTTCCGTCGCCGATGGCGAGGAACACGTCCTCGATGTCGGCGTCGTGGCTAAGGGCGGCGTAAACGGCGCCGTAGGCGCTGGCTTCCGAGCGGTTGAGGCCGAGCTCGCTCGCCGTCTTGCGGCGGATGTTGAGCGAGAGCTCGCCCGAGCCGGTGTTGGCGCTGAGCGTGCTGGCGTAGAGGAAGGGCAGCAGCGCCGAGCCGACCGCGAGGTTCGAGCCGCCGGTCAGGGTGCCGGCGCGAACGATGACGAAATCGCCCTCGCTGCCGGCCGTGCTGCCGAGGTTGACGAGCAGCTTCGATCCGCTCGCGAAGCTCGCCTCGCCGGCGACGTCGTAGAGGGTGTGGGCGGCGCCGTTGAGATTGACCCGGATCGCGCCCTGGCTCCCGACATTGAGCGAGGAAAGGGCGACCGTCCCGCTGTTGGTGAGGTCGAGCGTGCCGCCGCCGACATTGACGGCAAGGCCGCTGCTGCCGGAGAGGGCGCCGGTCAGGCGCGACGTGCCGGCGAGCACCAGCGTGTCGGCGCCGCCGCCGAAATCGGCCGTCCCGACGTAGACGGCGCTTCCGGCGAGGCTGAGCCGATCGGCCCCGGCGCCGAAGTGGGTGGTCCCGGTCACGCTTCCGGCGCCGACCTCCAGGACATCGTCGCCCCCGCCGAACAGGATGTTGCCGACGATCTGCGGCGCCGGCGCGTTCTGGGCCGCAGCGACCTGGCGGACGGTTGCGCCGCCGCCGTTGGCGCGAAGGTCGATCGCCACGGCTCCATCGGAGGCTGCCGGCGCGCCCGTCGCGCGGATGGTGCCGCTATTCTGGACCAGGCCCAGAGTTGCCGAAGAGTCGCCGATGGCGGTGGCGGTGCCCTGGGTGCCGGTGGAGACGGCGACGATCTGGCCGCTGTTGACGAGGGCGGGGACGGTGGCGTCGGCGCCGATGCGGATCGCCGTGGCATTCGCGTTGTTGGCATCCGCGCCGATCGCGCCGCTGACGGTGAGGCCGCCGGCGACGGTGACCTGACCACCGAGGCCGCCGATGACGAGGCCGTTGCCGCTGACGCCGCTATAGACTCCGCTTCCGGCGATGACACCGCGCACGACGATGCCGTGGCCGGCGCTGTTGCCGGCGACGGCGCCGATCGTCACGTCGCTGGTGGCGGAGCCGATCTGGACGGCGGGCGCGGCGCCGTAGGAGCGGACGCTAGCCGTCCCCTCCTGGGCGTCCTTGACGCCGTCACCATCCTCGTCGTCGTCGGTCGTGCTCGCATCCGGCGGCGGAGCGTCGAACAGGATGCCGCCCGCAACGTCGCCCGCGACCCGCAGCGCCGGCCCGCCCTGCAGCAGGTCGTCAGCGTCGAGCTTCGACGGATCGGCCGGAGCGAGGATCGAGCGGTAGCCGGTGGCGGTGAGGCTTCCCTGCACCGTCAGGCGCCCGCCAATATCGCCGTCCAGCGCAGCGGCGACCGAATTCGCGCCGCGCGTCTGGAGCGTTCCGTTGAGGGTGACGTTGCCGGTGACGTCGCCGGTATGCACGCCGTAGGAATTGTTGCCGAGCACGTCGATCGTGCCGGTGCTGGACAGCGATCCGGCAAGGCGGCTGTCGAGGCGGATGCCGGCGGAATCGTTGCCTTCGATGGTGATGGTGCCGCTGTTGGCGATAGCGCCGGTGAAGGTCCCGCCGCTGCCGACGAAGATGCCCAAGCGCCGCGCGCCCTGGGCGAAGGGGCCGTCGACGTCGCCATCCTTGTCCGCGTCCTCGGGCGTGTAGCTTTCGTCGAGAATGATCTTGCCGCTGTTGCTGATCGATCCAGTCCGGCCGGCATTGGCGAAGATGCCGCTGGAATCGTTCGCGCCGGTGATCTGGATCGTGCCTTCGTTGCTGACGCTGTCGTCGCTGTCGATCGTCACGGCATTGCCGCCGGACGGTTTTACCGAGCCTTGGGCGGCGATCCGGATGTCGTCCGGCGCTCCGCCATTGACGGTGGAAGTACGCTGCGGCGCGGTGCGGGCGTCGGAAATCACCGTCTCCGCCGAGGCCGGGGCCGCGAGGGCGAGCAAGGCGACGGGCGTGAGGCAGGTGGCGGCGAGAAGGTGGCGCATTGCTGGTCGAACCTCGCAGGATCGACCGGCGGCACCATTCGGCGCTGCCGGTCATGAACATGTTGCGGGCCGTGCGGACCCCGATTTCGAAAGCGAACGGCCGCCGTGCGGAGCCCTGGACAGGCGTCGGCGTCGGAGAGGTTCGCTACCCCCGGGGGCGCCACTGGCAGAGCGGGCGCCGAAAGGAAAATACGCCCGGCGGATAAGTGTTATTCGGCCGCCGCCAGGGTGAGGCGGAGGTGGCTCGGGCGTTCCTCGCCGTCGGCGGCGGCACGGGCGATAAGGTCGATCAGCCATTGGACTGCGCGATCGCCGTGGGTCCGGTTGTGCCAGAGGACCCAGTGCTCGGCACGCCGAACCTCCTCAGGCGCCTCGAGCAGGCGCAGCCGCGGATCGCCGAGCCAGTCCTCACAGGCGCTGGCCGGGGCAAGGATGAAGGCGTCGCACTCAGGCAGAAGCCGGGCACCGGCGGCGGCCGTCGGCAGGGTTGCGAGCGTGCGGCTGCGGACGGCGTGGCCGGGCGCGCCCACTGCGATTTCAGGCCACTGCGCAAGATCGGCTGTGCGGAGGCGCGTCGCCGCGGCGCGCTGCAGCAGCGGGTGTCCGGCCCGGACCAGGCAGAGTTGATCCTCGCGCATCAGCAGCCGGTCGTGGATCAGGTGCCGGTCCGGGTTTGCCGGGGCGAGGGCAAGGTCGGCGTCATTGCCGGCGAGGCGGTCGCGCAGGTCGCCAGTATCCGGGAGCACGTCGAGCGACGCCTGGGGCGCGGCCGCGAGGAAGGCGGGGAGCGCCGGCGCCAGTACGGCTCGAAGCGCGAAATCCCCGGCAATGACGCGGAAGCGGCGGGTGAGGCGGCTCGGGTCCAGCGCCGGTTCTACCACCAGGCGGTCAGCACCGGCGAGCCAGTCCTGGAGCGGCTGGATGAGAGCCTCGGCTCGGGCGGTGAGGATCATGCCGCCGCGGGTCCGAACGAGCAGCGGATCGCCGAGCATTTCGCGCAGCGCAGCCAGCGAGCGGCTCATGGCCGGCTGGCTGATCCCCAGGCGGGCGGCGGCACCGGTGACGCTTCGGGTCTGAAGCAGCTCGGCGAGCTGCGCCAGCAGGTTGAGGTCGATCTGCTGCATACACAATCGTTCGTGCGCGCCCGGCGAGCCGGATACGAAGTTGGCGATGTGTCGAATCGCTGCAGAACAGCCGGGCGCTGTCCTTCCCCCCAGGGACTGACGGCGCGCTCCTTACGCAGCCTCAATGACTTGCGTCAAGCGCCTCCGCGGCTTCAGGCGATCGCCGGGACGCGCAGGCGCGGGATCTCGATCTTGGGGCACTTGTCCATCACGACCTTGAGCCCGGCCGCTTCGGCCCGTGCCGCAGCTTCGTGGTTGACGACGCCGATCTGGAGCCAGACCGCCCTGGTGCCGGCGGCGATCGCCTCGTCAACCGCCTCGCCGGCGGCCTGAGGGCGGCGGAAGATGTCGACCATGTCGATCGGCTCCCCGATCTGGGCGAGGTCGCGCCAGACATATTCGCCGTGGACGTGCTCGCCGGTGATCTGCGGGTTGACCGGAAAGACGCGGTAGCCGCGGCTCTGGAGATAGGCCATGACTCCGTAGCTCGGCCGGTCGGGGCGGTCGGACGCGCCGATCATCGCGATGGTTCGGGTGCTTGCGAGCAGGTCGTGAATGTCCTCGTCACGGGTGAGCGGCATTGGCGCTGTCCTTTCGGCCGAGCTGTTCCATCAGCCGAACGGCGATGGCGCGAAAGATATCCGATTCCTCGCCTTCGCCTGCGGCGGGCGGCCGTCCGGCGTCGGAGGCGGTGCGGATCGCCATGCGCAGCGGCACTCGGCCCAGGAACGGGATATCCATCACCCGGGCCGCCGCTTCGGCGCCGCCGCTGCCGAAGGGGTCGCTGACCTCGCCGCAATGCGGGCATTCGTAGCCGGCCATGTTCTCGACCAGGCCGATCACCGCGACGTCCATCTTGCGGAACATGTCGATTGCCCGGGTGGCGTCGATCAGCGCCAGGTCCTGGGGTGTCGAGACAATGACCGCGCCCGCGGGCTTCCATTTCTGGATCAGCGTCATCTGCACGTCGCCCGTGCCCGGCGGCAGATCGACGATCAGGAGCTCGCAATCGCCCCAGTCGCCCTCCATAAGGTTCGAAAGCGCCGACGCCGTCATCGGCCCGCGCCAGGCGACGGCGGTGCCCGGCTCGATCAGCTGGCCGATCGAGAGCATGCGGATGCCGTGCGCGGGGACGGGGATGATCCTGTCGTCGATCATCTCGGGGCGGCCGCTTTGGCCCATGATGCGCGGCTGCGAGGGGCCGTAAATGTCGGCGTCGACCAGCCCGACCTTCTTGCCCTGGCGCGCCAGCGCCACAGCGAGATTCGCGGCGAGCGTCGATTTGCCCACGCCGCCCTTACCGCTGGCGACCGCGACGATGGTCCGCTCCAGCCGCTCGGCCGTCATCGCGATCCGAACGTCCGCCACCCCCGGAGCGCCGATCAAGGCGGCTCGAACCCGGCGCTCGAGCTGGGCCCGATCGTCAGCGGAAACGCCGGTCGCGTCGAGCACGACCGTCGCCACCCCCTCCTTGAGCCGGCTCATCACCACGCGCTCGCCGACGCCCGCCATTTCGGCGAGCAGGGGGCGGATCGGATCGGGCTGGTCGGTCATCGTCGCTGCCCGATAAGCAGAAGGCGCGGGGCTTGGCACTGTTTTTCCGCGGAAGCGGTTTATATAGAGGCCGCATGAAACGGTTTTTCGGGTGGAGCGCGCGTCGCGGCGCCGTCTTGAGCGACAATCGCGGCGGCCCCTGGGGCCCCAGCGGCGGCGACGAGGGCGGCGGTTCCGGAGGGGACGGCCCGCGCAACCCGTGGGGCCAGCCGCCGCGCCGCCGCCGGGCCAAGGCCCCGGGCGAGGTCACGTCGCTCGACGAGTTCCTCAAGCGCAGCCGCGACCGGATCGGCCGGGGCTTCCCGCCCAATGACGGCCGCCCTTACTGGCTCTACGGACTGGTCGCCTTCGCCCTGCTGTGGATATTCTTCACCAGCATCCACCGCATCGGCCCGCAGGAGCGCGGCGTCGTTACGACCTTCGGCCGCTACGAGCGGACGATGCAGCCGGGCGTCGGCTTTTCCTGGCCGGCGCCGATCGCCCGGGTCCAGAAGGTGGACGTCGAGAACATCCGCGAAATCCCGGTCCCGACCAACAGCGGCACCGAGAATCTGATCCTGACCGGCGACCAGAACGTCATCAACCTGGCCTATTCGGTGCGCTGGAACATCAAGGATCCGCAGCGTTTCCTGTTTCAGATCGCCGAGCCTGAGGTCACGATCCGCGAAGTCGCCGAGAGCGCGATGCGCGCGGTGGTGGCGCGGGTGTCGCTCGAGGACGCGATCGGCGCCGGCCGGGCCGAGATCGAGCAGAGCGTCGAGCAGAACATGCAGCAGCTGCTCGACGATTACGGCGCCGGCATCCGAATCCAGGGCGTCGCGATCAACCAGTCGGTGCCGCCCGACGCCGTCAACGAAGCCTTTCTTCGAGTCTCGGCCGCCCAGCAGGAGGCGCAAAGCGACATGAACGACGCGCGCGCTTACGCCCTCCAGATTACCGCCAAGGCGCAGGGCGACGCCGCCGCCTTCGAGAAGGTCTATGCCGAATATCGCCAGGCGCCCGAGGTGACCCGTCGACGCATGTATTATGAGGCGATGGAGCGGATCCTCTCGCGCGTCGATACCACGATCGTCGAAGCGCCGGGGGTTACGCCCTACCTGCCGCTGCCCGAAGTGCAGCAGCGGCGGCCGGGTCCACAGCAGCCGCAGCAGGGGGGACAGCCGCGATGAACCCGGTGCTTCGCAATCCGATCGCCCTCATCTTCCTCGCCATCGTTGCGCTGATCCTGGTCGGCAGCACCTTTGCGATCGTGCCCGAGACGAAGCAGGCGGTGATCGTCCGCTTCGGCGAGCCGCAACGGATCCTGAACCGCTACCGCGCCGGCGAGACGTTCGGGGCCAGGGGGGCCGGCCTCGCCGCCCGCCTGCCGTTCCTCGAGCAGATCGTCTGGATCGACAAGCGCATCCTCTCGATCGACATGGAAAACCAGCAGGTGCTCTCGACCGAGCAGCTGAGGCTCCAGGTCGACGCCTTCGCGCGCTACCGGATCGTGGACCCGCTGCAGATGTACAAGGCGGCGCGCACCGAGGAACGGGTCAGCGAGGCGCTTCGGCCGATCCTCGCTTCGGCGCTCCGCAACGAGCTTGGCCGGCGCCCGTCGGAGGCGCTGCTGAGCCCCGAGCGCGGCGAGATGATGGACAATATTCAAGAGGCGCTGAATCGAGTCGCCGTCCAATACGGCGCCCAGATCGTCAGCGTGCGAATCAAGCGCGCGGATCTTCCGGAGGGCTCGCCGCTCGATTCGGCTTACCAGCGGATGCGCACCGCGCGCGAGCAAGAGGCGGGCTCGATCCGGGCGCAGGGGCTGAAGCAGGCGCAGATCATCCGCGCCGAAGCGGACGCGGAAGCCGCGGCGACCTACGCCCAGGCCTTCAACCAGGACCCCGTCTTCTACGATTTCTATCGGGCCATGCAGTCCTACCAGGCCAGCTTCCTTAGCCCGGGCACCGCCGAGAACCCGCGCGGGCGGACGAGCATCATCCTCTCCCCGGAAAATGAATATCTTCGACAATTCAGGGGTCAGCGCTAGCGCCGGCGGCGGGAACGGCGGCCATTCAATATCCGTTCAGCCACCCCATCTAGCGTGAGCGCGAAACATCGGCCACTGCCGCAGCGGCCCCGGGCTCATGGCCCCTGCGGCGGCCACCAGACCAGGAGGAATGCCCACGTGCGTTACGTCTATGGAGTCACCGCCGCCATCCTGCTCGGCGGCGCTGCCGCGACGCTGAGCCTCAACCCGGTCGGAGCGCAAACGGCGCAGAACGACCCCGCAGCGATTTCGGCCTCGGCGCCGCGGCCCGGAGCACCGATGAGCTTCGCCGACCTCGCAGAACGGCTCCAGCCGGCCGTCGTCAACATCTCGACGCGGCAGAGCGTTCAGGTGCAGCAGCGCCGGCTGCCGCCGGGCTTCGAGGAATTCTTCCGCCGCTTCGGCGCCCCCGGCGGCGGCGATGACGAGGGCGGCACCGTCACCCAGCGCGGCGGCTCGCTCGGCTCCGGCTTCATCATCTCGGCCGACGGCTATATCGTCACCAACAACCACGTCGTCGCCCCGGCGCGCGAGGACGCGGTGGTCGAGCAGATCACCGTCACGCTTTCCGACCGCACCGAATATGAGGCGGAGGTCGTGGGCCGGGACCAGGTGGCGGACATCGCCGTGCTCAAGGTCAACCCGACCCGGCCGCTGCCGTTCGTCCGCTTCGGCGATTCGACCCGGGCGCGCGTCGGCGACTGGGTCGTCGCGATCGGCAATCCGTTCGGCCTCGGCGGTACCGTCACGGCCGGCATCGTCTCGGCCGTCCACCGCAACATCGGCGCCGGCCTCTATGACCGCTACATCCAGACGGACGCGTCGATCAATTCCGGCAATTCCGGCGGGCCGATGTTCGACCTCACCGGCAACGTCATCGGCATCAACACCGCGCTCATTTCGCCCACCGGCGGCAATGTCGGCATCGGCTTCGCCATTCCGGCCGAGCAGGTCCGGCCGGTGGTCGAATCGCTTCGCCGCGGCGAGCGCGTCCGGCGCGGCTATATCGGCGTGGGCCTCCAGGACATCGACGAAGGCGTCGCTGCGGCGCTGGGCATCGAGCGCAACCGCGGCGAGCTCATCCGCACCGTCACGCCCGGCGGCCCCGCCGCGCGCGCCGGGGTCGAGCAGGGCGACGTCGTCGTCAGCGTCGCCGGCCAGCCGGTCACTCCCGACCAGACGCTGGCTTATCTCGTCTCGCGCCAGCCGATCGGCACGCGAATCCCGCTCGAGATCATCCGCAACGGCCAGCGGCGGACGGTGAACGTCGCCATCGCCGAACGTCCGTCCGAGGAGGATCTGGCGCGGCTCAACAACATCGAGCCGAACGAACCCTCTGCGGCCGAGCCCGGCAAGGACGAGCCGCAGTCGAGCAGCCAGCGTTCGACCCAGGGCAGCCTCGGCCTCGGCGTCCAGACGCTGACGCCGGCCATGGCCCAGCGACTTCAGATCCGCGACGCCAACGTGCGCGGGGTCGTGGTGACGGCGGTCGACCCCAACAGCGACGCGGGGCAGAAGGGCATCCAGGTCGGCGACGTCATCCTGTCGGTCAACCAGGCCGCGACTCCGACGCCTGAGGCCGCGGCAGCGGCGATCGAGGCGGCTCGGCGGGGCGGCCGCAACACGGTGCTTCTGCTGGTCCGGCGCGGCAACACCCCGGCGGCCTATGTCGGCGTCGAGCTGGCCCGGAGGTAAGGGGCGAGACAAAGAAGGGAGAGCGGCCTGTGGCCACACGATCCGCAGTGCCGCCGCCCGAGGGCCGCGCGATGCGCGAGCTCACCTTGCGCGGGGTCGTGCTCGGCGGCCTGATCACCCTCGTCTTCACCGCCGCCAACGTCTATCTCGGCCTTCGCGTTGGCCTGACCTTCGCGACGTCGATCCCGGCCGCCGTCATCTCGATGGCGGTGCTTCGCTGGGCGTCCTCCTCGAACATCCTCGAAAACAACATCGTCCAGACGGTGGCTTCCGCCGCCGGGACGCTGGCGGCGATCTGCTTCGTCCTTCCCGGCCTTGTCATGATCGGCTGGTGGCAGACCTTCCCCTACTGGGAGACGGCTTTGATCACGGGCCTGGGCGGCGTCCTCGGAGTACTGTTCTCGGTCCCCTTGCGCCGCGCCCTGGTGAACGATTCCCCGCTGCCTTACCCGGAGGGCGTCGCCGCGGCCGAGGTGCTGCGCGTCGGCGAGACGGCGCGCGGAGCCGAAGCGGAGGGCGATCGGGGGGTCGCCGCGATCGCCACCGGCTCCGTCGTGTCCGCCCTGTTCGCGTTGCTCGCGGCGATGAAGCTCACCGCGTCCGAGGCCGCGGGCTTTTTCCGCGTCGGCGCCGGCGTCAGCGGGATCAATCCCGGGTTCCAGTTCTCGCTGCTCGGGGTCGGCCACCTCGTCGGTATTTCCGTAGGAATGGCGATGGCCGTCGGCATGTTCATCGCCTGGGGCATTGCCGTCCCGCTGCTCAGCGCCATGGCGCCCGCTGCGGCCGGCGTCAGCCTCGAGGACATTGCCGGCGACGTGTGGGTGCACCAGGTGCGGTTCCTCGGCGCCGGCGTCATCGGAGTCGCGGCGATCTGGACCCTGCTCATCGTCATCGGCCCGATCGTTCGCGGCCTCTCCTCGGCCATGGCCGCCTCGCGCACCCGCCGCGCCGGCGACGCGGCGGCGCTGCCGCTCCACGAGCGCGACATCCCGATCGGCTGGGTCGGGCTCGGCAGCCTGCTCGCTCTGGTGCCGATCGGTGTGCTGCTGTGGACCCAGCTCGGCGCCGCGGCGGCCGGGAGCACGGCCCTCGTGCTCGCCGGCAGCCTCGTCTTCGTGGTGGTGGCCGGAGCGTTCATCGCCGCGGTCTGCGGGTATATGGCCGGGCTGATCGGCGCCTCGAACAGCCCGGTGTCGGGGATCGGCATCCTGTCGGCGATCAGCGCGTCCCTGCT
The DNA here is from genome assembly GCA_035940755.1 of Allosphingosinicella sp. Lineage (GTDB taxonomy): Bacteria > Pseudomonadota > Alphaproteobacteria > Sphingomonadales > Sphingomonadaceae > Allosphingosinicella. The sequence goes on from DASZEO010000103.1 coordinate 13,350, forward strand.
TCTCGTCGCCGTCCTCGGTCGCGTCGACGATCCGCGGCCGCTGGTCGCTTACGCTCTGATCGTCACCGGCATCGTGTTCGGCGTCGCCACCATTTCCAACGACAACCTCCAGGACCTGAAGACCGGCCAGCTGGTCGGGGCTACGCCGTGGCGGCAGCAGGTCGCGCTCCTGTTCGGAGTCGCGTTCGGGGCCGCGGTGATCCCGCCGGTGCTCGACCTCCTGAACGCGGGCTACGGCTTTGCCGGCACGCCGGGAGCCGGCCCAGGCGCGCTGGCGGCGCCGCAGGCGGCGTTGATCTCGACCTTGGCCAGCGGGGTCCTCGGCGGCGACATGGACTGGACGATGATCTTCTACGGCGCCCTGCTCGGCGTCGTGCTGGTCCTTCTCGATCTCGGCCTTGGCCGCGCCAAGCGGCTGCGGCTGCCGCCGCTCGCCGTCGGGATCGCCATCTACCTGCCGATGTCGGCCACGACGATGGTGATCATCGGCTCGATCGCGGGCTGGCTCTACGAGAAGGGCGCCAAGCGATCGAGCGATCCCGAGCGCTACCGGCGCATCGGGGTGCTGACGGCGACGGGGCTGATCGTCGGCGAGAGCCTGTTCGGCGTACTCCTGGCGGGCATCGTCGTCGGGAGCGGCAGCGCCTCGCCGCTCGCCGTGGTCGGGGACGGCTTCCGCCCGTTCGCCGTCTGGGGCGGCGCCTTGCTGTTCGCTTTGATCGGGCTGTGGATCTACCGCCGCAACGTCAAGCTCGCCGGCTGAACCGCTGCCGTCAGCCCTGATGCGCCTCCAGCCACCGGCTGATGTCCGGCAGACGCTGCTGGCGCACCCGCACCCGGTCCTGGATCGAAGCGATGGCCCGGTCCGCCGGCGCCCGCGACTGCGCCGTCATGTGGCGCTCGGCATATTGCTGAAGCTTGCCGATCATGACCGGGTCCAGCGAGGCTGAGGCGAGGCCCGGCAGGAAGCGCGAGCGCGACGACACGTCGACCAAGCCCTCCACCCGCTCGCGGTTGCGGACGGCGAAGTCGAAGGCGAGGTCAGGATGGACCGTGCCTACCGCGCCGATGATCTTGCTGCTGTTGGTCGCCCCCGGTTCATTGGTGAGCGCGAGGTCGAGCGCGCGCTGAGCCAGCGCCGGATCACGCGGGGCGCCGACCAGCTCGTAGAGCTGCACCCGCACCAGCGGGTTGCGCTCGTCGCGCGCCATCGTCCGCAGCCGCTCCCAGGTCGCGGCGTCGGCATTGTAGCGACGACGCCCAGGATCGTCTCACGCAGCGGCCCTGACGCGACCAGCGGATCGTTGCTGGCGAACAGCCGCCGCGCTTCGCCGACCACCGCAGGATCGCCCAGATAACCGAGCGTGTCGATCAGGGCGGCGCGAAGCACCGCGTCGTTGGCCGGCTCGTCGGCTCTCGCGCTCCAGCCGAGGCGCCGAAGCACCGGCGTCAGCCGCGCCGAGGCGTGGCGGGCGAGTGCAGCCTTGTGCTGCGGATCGTCGTCGTAGAGGTGGCTGAGCTGCGAATAGATGATCGCGATGCGGGTCCACAGCTGCGTGTTGCCGTTGGCGGGCGCCGCGTCGGCTAGGTCGAGCGCCGCCGAAGCGGGCTGGTAGCCGGCGAGGCCAAGCGACCAATTGTCGGCAAGCAGGCCGATTTGGTCGATCGGCCGCAGCCGCGCATAGTCGCGAGTGATCCGTGCCAGCAGATCGGGCGCGTAGAGCGTGCGGAAATAGCCCGCCTGACCATAATTGACGATCGGCGTCCCGCAGCCGGGCACCGCCGCCTGCGCCGTACCGCCCTGTACCAGGGTGCGCAGCGGCTGGCCTCCGGCCGAAGCGATCACCGGGACCCGCCAGGACAGCGGCGGCTTGTCCGGCCGATCGCGGCTGAATTCACCCTGCCGCAGCGTGAGATTGGTCCGGCCGCCAGCGCACTGGGCGCGGTCGACCCGGATCAGCGGAACGCCCGGCTGGAGCGTGAAATCGTGGGCGATGGCGGTCGCCGGGACCGACGAGGCCTGCTCGACCTCGCGCCACAGATCGTCGGTGACGGTGTTGCCCAGCCGGTGGCGGGCGATGTAGCGGCGCACGCCGTCGCGCCACGCCTGCTCGCCGACATATTCTTCAAGCATGGTGATCACCGCCTCGCCCTTGCTGTAGGTGATCGCGTCGAACGCCTGGCTGATCTGCTCGACGGTGGTCACGTGCTGGACGATGGGATGGGTGGTCTGCAGCGAATCGAGCTGCATCGCCGATTCCCGGCCCCCGATCCGGCCCAGCAGCGGCTCCCATTCGGGATGGAGCGCCGCGGTCGCCTTGGTGCCCATCCAGGAGGCGAAGCCTTCGTTGAGCCACAGATCGTCCCACCACGCCATCGTGACCAAGTCGCCGAACCATTGGTGCGCCATTTCATGCGCCTCGACCTCGAAGATCGACTGGCGCCGCTCCTCGGTGGTGATCGCCGGGTCGACCAGCAGGATGCTCTCGAACGAGAAGATCGCCCCCCAATTCTCCATCGCCCCGAAGAACTGGCTGCTTCCGGGACCGGCGATGTTGTCGAGCTTGGGCAGCGGGTAGGGCGTGCCGAAATAGTCGTTGTACCAGGGCAGGATGCGCGCCGCGCTCTCGAGAGCCCAGCGGCCCTGCTCGCCGGCGCCGCGGCGGCTGACGATGCCGATCTCAGTGCCGGCAGCATTGGCGGTGATCCGGTCGAACTCGCCGATGCCGAGGAACAGCAGGTAGCTCGACATGGCCGGGGTGGTCCGGAAGGTCACCAGGGTGGTGCCGTCGGGCCGGCTTTCGCGGCCGGCCTCGGGCATGTTGCTGACCGCGTTCTGGCCGGCGGGGACCGTCACCTGCAGGTCGTAGGGCGTGCGGAACTGCGGCTCGTCCCATGAGGGGAAGAAGCGGCGCGCGTCGGGCGCCTCGAATTGGGTGAACAGCGCGCGCTTCGGGCCCGCGTCGCTCTGATAGTCGAGCGCGAACAGGCCCGCGGCCTGCGTGTTGATCCGGCCGGTGTAGTTGAGCGTCAGGCGGTAGCGGCCGGGTTCCACTCGGCCGGGCAGGCGGAAGGTGGCCGTCTGGTTGTCGAGGTCGAGGCGAGGCTCGGACAAGGCGATGGCTGCGGCGGAGCCCGCATCGGTCCTTGCAAGCGAGACCTCGCTGAAGTCCAGGTCGACGGCGTTGAGCGTGATGGTGTCGGTCGGCTCGAGCACCTGGATATCGACGTCGGTGCGGCCGGTGAAGCGCAGGTTGGTCGCGTCCGGTGCGGCCCAGATCGCATAGTGGAGCGGGCGGACGCTCCGCGGCAGCTGGCTCGGCACCTGCGCCGACGCGGCTTGCGACGCGGTAGCAGGAGCATCGGCAGGAGCGGTCGCGCAGCCGGCGAGCAGGCCCGCGGCAAGGGCGAGCGTCGAGATCAGCGGGAAGAGGCGCATCTTGTGCCTTTCTGGAAGGTCGCGAGGCGGTCCTTCAACGAAGCACCGCAGCTCAATATCCAAAGCCGGGGACGGCGCGCCCGCCGAGCACGTAGCCGCGCAGGTCCTTGGCGGTCCAGGCCAGCTCGACACCCGCTTCCGCCTGCTTGACCAGCTCGACGATCCGCTCGTTGACCGGCGCTCGCCGCCCGAGCGATCGGGCGAGCTTCACCACCTCGCCGTTGAGATAATCGATCTCGGTCGGCCGGCCGGCGGCGAAATCGTCGGCCATGGACGAGCGGGCGTCGGCGTCGATCTTCTGGGTCTTGAGCACCGTGTTCCTGAAGATGAGGTTGGGCGCGGCGATGACGTGCGGCAGCAGCTTGGGCGGGATCGGCCCGGTCTGCGCCGGCTCTATTCCCGCCGCCTCGAGGACTTCGAGCGCCTCCACCTGAGAGGCCGCGACGACCCGGCGGTAGTCGCGGTCGCTGAGCTGCTCGAGCAGGGTCTTGCCCGACAGAGCGTTGACGGCGTTGTTGAGGTTGATCAGCAGCTTGCCCCAGGCGACGCCCGTCATGTCGCCGGAGAGCTTCAGGCCGCCGCCGATCTTGCCGATACGCTCCGCCAGGGCATGGGTGACCGGATGGTCCTGCGCCCAAAGGCCCCCCGCCACGCCCTTGTGCCAGCGCCCGTTGCCCATCCGCGCCACGTTGAACGGGACCATCCCCTGAAGGACGGTGAAGCCGGGCAGCGCCTGCTTCAGCAGGTCGGCGTTGCTGACGCCGTTCTGGAAGCTGATGACGGTAGCGCCCTTGCGCGCGTGACGGGCGATCTCCTTCGCTGCGGCGGCGGTGGCGTTGCTCTTGACGCAGAGCGCGATGACGCCGGCCCGGGCGAGCGCCTTCGGCTTCGTGGCGAAATCGACCTGGTCGGGGCGGATCTCGATCCGGCGCCGCTCGCTGTCGGTGACGGTGAGGCCGTTGGCGGCAATCTCCTCCCTGACGCTCTCGCGCCCCAGGAAAGACACGGGCAGCCGGGCGGCCATCCAGGCGGCGCCGATATAGCAGCCGACCGAGCCGGCGCCGTGAATGACGATGTGCGGATCGTCCGCCACTCAAAGCCTAGCCGCGGCCGCGATAGGCCGGCACGCCCTGGTCCGGGATCCAGAGCCCCGCCGGCGGCTCGCCCGACTGCCAGAAGACGTCGATCGGGATCCCTCCGCGCGGATACCAATAGCCGCCGATGCGGAGCCAGAGCGGCTTCATTTCCTCCACCAGCCGCTCGGCGATCCCCACCGTCACGTCTTCGTGGAAGCCGCAATGGCTGCGGAAGGCCCCCAGGAACAGCTTCAGCGACTTGGATTCGACGATGGTTTCGCCGGGCGCGTAATCGATCACGAGGTGAGCGAAATCGGGCTGGCCGGTAACCGGGCAGAGCGAGGTGAATTCCGGCGCCGTGAAGCGCACGACATAGGGCTGGCCCGGCCGCGGGTTGGCGACGTAATCTAGCTTCGCCTCCGCCGGCGAAGCGGGGAGCGCGCTGCTTCGGCCTAGATGGGTCAGGTCCATCGGCGGCGCTGTGGAAGCGCGTCCGGCACCTGTCAAGAAAGCCGCCGACGCGAAGGGGGTGCCGAAAGCGGGCCGCTTCGGCTAACTGGCGGCTATGGCTGAGCCGGTTTCAGCGAGCCAAGCCGCGCCGCGTCCTGTCGGGACGCGGATGGCGGCGCTGGCGGCGACCCTCGCCCTCACGGCCGGGGCGGCGGTCGTGACCTTGTGGTTCCTGCACGAGGTGCGCATCGCCGTGCTGCTGCTGTTCTTCGCGCTGGTCGTCGCGATCGCGCTGTCGGCGCCGGTCAATTGGTTCGTCCGGCGCGGGCTTCCGCGCCGGCTGGCGGCGATCCTGACCCTGTTCCTGTTCTTCGGCACGGTGGGGCTGGTCGGGTGGCTCGTGATCCCGCGCCTGGTCGGCCAGATGGTGCTCCTGACCAACGAGCTTCCCGAGTTCATCGTGCGCCTTCAGGACCAGCTCACCTCGCTGCTGGCAAACTATCCCGACCTGCAGCGCTTCGTTCGGCTGGACGGCGGCGGCGGCCAGAACCTGGTCAACATCTTCCAGGGGGTGGGCGCGTTCTCGCTGTCGCTGCTCGGGGCGTTCGTCCTGATCCTCATCTTCTTCAGCAGCGTGACCTATGTCGTGCTCGAGCCGCGGCCGATCCTCAGGGGCTATCTCGGCAGCCTGCCGCACGAATCGCGCGCCTCCGGCCTTCGCGCCTACCGGCGGGCGACGCATGCGGTGATCGGCTGGACCAAAGCGAGCCTGGTCATCGGCGCGATCCAGGCCGTCGCGGTGTTCATCTTCCTCAGCCTGATGGAGGTGCCCGGCGCGCTGGTCTGGGCGGCGCTTGCTTTCTTCGCCGATTTCATCCCGCGCATCGGCGGCTACATCATGGCCTTCCCGCCGGTGGTGCTGTCGCTGACGATGGGGCCGCTGACGGCGGTTTGGGTGGCGCTGTTCTACATCGTCACCGGCGAGATTCTCGGCAGCGTCGTGGCCCCCAAGATCCGCGGCGCGACGATGCGGCTCCACCCGGTGCTGCTGATCTTCTTCACCCTTGCCTTCGCGCTCGCCTTCGGGCTGATGGGTGCGATCGTGGCGACTCCCGCCGCGGCCTTCGCTTCGGCTTTCTACAGCGAATTCTACCTGAAGCGGCCGTTCCGCGGGCGGGAGACGCGATGAGGGGTCTTCGCCGGCTCTTCGTCCCGGCGCTGCTCGCCGCAGCCGGCGCTTCGGCGCAGCCGGTCGCCTCGACCGCGCCGCCGCTGCTGCCGCCGGCCCAGTCGCAGGCGATCG
>DASZEO010000104.1:0-9002 GCA_035940755.1 Allosphingosinicella sp.
GGACGGCGATCGCGTCGTTTCGGCGCTTCTCAAGCGCCTCGTGCGTCAGTCCGCCGACTGGGTCGAGCTAGAGCAGTTCAACCCCGCCGCGACGTTCCGGGTGGAGCGGCGCCGCATCGCCGCCATTCACCGAATCTTCCCCTGGGCGGAGCTGGTCGGCATATGAGCTGGCGCACGTTCGGCCAGATCGCGCTGCTCATCCTGCTCTACTTCGCGCTCGACTGGGCGTCGCTGCTCATGCGCGAGGCGAGGGCCGACGCCGCCTATCAAGCGCGCCTCGCCGCGGCCCGGACGGAGGCCGCCCGGGCACGGCTAGAGTCGACGCGCGAGACGGAGCGGATCGCCCGCGCGGAACGCGAGATCGCGGCCGCCCGGGCCGCCGCCGAGAGCCGTTACGATCCGCCGCCGGCCGACGACGATCCTAATGTCAGCATCATGAACGGGGTGCCGTTCCGGGCCGACGGCCACTATCGCCCGGGCTCGCCCGAAGCGCGGGCGCAGGCGGCGGCGCGCACCGAACGCGGGCGCGGAGACTAGCGAGCGGGAGATTTCCCGAATTTAGCTTGACGCGGGAAATTTCCCGAATATTTTGACGCCCCGGAAACGACCGGAGGTCAAAATGCTCGGTATAGACGCCCCATTCCCGAATCCCGGCGCCAAGGCGCTTCTGATCCACGCCCACCAGGCCTTCCCGGTCCGGATCATGCAGCGGGTGCAGCCGCACGAGCGGACCCGGCGCAACGCCGAGGAGCTGCTCGTCTCGCTGCTCGACCGCGTCGGCTCCAGCGGCAACCGGCGCGTCGCGCTGGCCGACCTCGCCGATGCCTCGCCGCTCAGCGAGGCGGAGCTGGCGGAAATGGAGAAGCTGGAGCGCGACCTCGCCGGCTCCGACCTTACCGCCAAGGGCCACGCCCGCAAGGCGGCTAGGTACGAGCGGCTGCGGCTCCGCGCGGTCTACGCGGATCAGCTCGCCGCCGCGGAACGGCGCGCCCAGGCGACGCGCTTCGGGCTCGGCCAGTCGCGGCGGCCGCGGATATGAGTGCGCGCCCGCAGCTGCGCCTCGTGACAGCCTCCGCGCCCGCCGGCGCGCTCCCGCACGATCCCGCGAAGCGGGGCTATGTCGTCGTCTACCGACACGGCGAGCAGAACCACTGCCCCGGCTGCGGACGCGCGCACTGGTGGATCGGCCGCCGATCCGCCGAATGCGCCTTCTGCGCGACGACGCTGCCGTTCGAGCACAGTCATGCTTAGGCGCCGTCCCCCCTCCCTCACCGGCGCGCTCGGGGCCCTCGGCGCCGTGATGGCGCTCATCTGGATCATCGTGCCGGGCGCCGCCTGGCTCACCCTCGAAATCGGAAAGGCCTTTTGATGCCGTTGGCCGTCCCGATGCGGGTGCTTATCGCCTGCGAGTTCTCCGGCACCGTCCGCAACGCCTTTTTAGCACGCGGGCACGACGCATGGTCGTGCGACCTGCTGCCCAGCGAGGACCGGAGCAATCGGCATATTACGGGCGATGCCAGAGATATTCTGGGCGATGGCTGGGACCTGCTGATGGTGGCGCATCCGCCCTGCACCCGGCTTTGCAATAGCGGCGTGAGGTGGCTTCACTCTCCACCGCCAGGCAGGACCCGAGAGCAAATGTGGCGCGAGCTGGACGAGGCCGCCGACCTGTTCTCCGCCTTCTGGAACGCGCCGATCGAGCGCATCTGCGTCGAGAACCCGGTCATGCACCGCCACGCGAAGGACCGGATCGAAAATTATCAGGCCTTCGCCCAGAGCGTGCAGCCCTGGCAGTTCGGGCACGGCGAGACGAAGCGGACCTGCTTCTGGCTAAAGAACCTGCCGCCCTTGCGGCCGACCGCCATCGTCGACGGTCGCCATCAGCGCGTTGCCCGCATGCCGCCGGGGCCGGATCGCTGGAAGGAGCGCAGTCGCTTCTACACCGGCATCGCCGCGGCGATGGCGGACCAATGGGGCGGCTATGCCGTGGAGAGGATCGCCGCGTGAACGCCCCGGCCCTGGCCGCCGCGGCGATGGTGGAGCGGGACGCTCGTGCGCGACATTATCCGGAAATGATAGAGCGCGGTGAGATCGCCGGCGAGGAGGCCGCGGCTGATCTCGACGCGTGGAAAGCCATTGCGGCGATCCTCCGGCTGCAGGTGGAGCCGATAAGTGGCAGCGACGGTTTCACGAACCCCCGCATCAGCCTGGGGGTCGAGATTGCCTGGCCGCGGCTTGTCGACGCGGCGCGGACCGCCGTCGAACGGCAGTCGAAGCGATATGCCGAGGCGCCCTGCGACCAAAAGCAGGCACAGCGGCTCGATCTGCTCCGGTCGATCCATGACCATGTCGCTCTCGAAGCCTGGTTCTGGACTGGGGGGCGAGGTCCCCAGCCGGAGCCGCTACGCGGGGGCGGGGCATGATTCGGGCGCCCTGCTCGCCACCCCCCGAACTGGTGCGCCTCGCCGAGGCCCTTGCGCGGGCGGCCGTCGCGCGTCAGTTTGACGCCCTCCATCGAGGCCCCTGTGCGAACGATCATCTACGCCCGGTTCAGCTCGACGCTGCAGAATAGCCGGTCGGCCGACGACCAGGTTGCCCTCTGTCGCGCGCGTTGCCGACAGGAGGGGTGGGAGATCGTCGGCGTTCATAAGGACGAGGCGATCAGCGGCGCCGCCGGCATCGGCGAGGACGCCCGGCCAGGGCTTAGCGCGGCCCTCGCCCAGATCGAGGCCGGCGGAGTCGACCAGCTCCTCACCGAGTCGACCGACCGCATCGCTCGGCATCAGGGCGACGCATTCGCTGTTCGCGAACGCATCGAATATGCCGGCGCACGACTTTACACATTACTTGACGGCGTCGTCGACGACATAACGGGGACTATTAAGGGACTGTTCGACGCGCGATTTAGGAAGGACTTGGGCGCACGCACCCGGCGCGGGCAGGCCGCCGTCGTTGCCTCCGGCCGCATTCCCGCCGGCCTCGCCTACGGCTATCGAAAGGCGCCCAGGCTCGACCCGCGCGGCGAGCTGGTCCGCGGCGAGCGCACGATCGACCCGGATCAGGCCGAGGTCGTCGTGCGAATTTTCACCGAATATGCCGCTGGAACCAGCGCGCGGGAGATCGCCGAGCGGCTGAACCGCGACGGCATCCCGGCACCCCGCGGCGGGACCTGGCGCGCGAGCACGATCCAGGGCGATCGCCAGCGAAAAAACGGAATCCTTCAGAACCGGCTCTACGTCGGGGAGATCGTGCATGCCCGTACGAGCAAGGTCGCGGAGCCGCGGACGCGCAAGACGCGCATCCGGCCGAACCCGGAGGCCGCGTGGATCGTCAAGGAAGCGCCGGAGCTGGCGATCGTCGATCGCGCGCTGTGGGACCGCGTTCAGGAAATGAGGAACCGCAACGCTCTGCACCGCCGGCCCGAAAGCGCCCGGCGGCCAAAGCACCTGCTTTCCGGCCTCGCGGTCTGCGGGGTGTGCGGGGGCGGCTACACGATCACGAGCCGCAACCGATGGGGCTGCGGCCGATGGCGCGACGGCCGCGGCTGCTCGAACAACCGCACCGTCGCCCAGGCGCTGCTGGAGGAGCGGGTGCTCGCCGGGCTCGGGGAGAAGATGCTCGATCCGGCGCTGGTCGCCGCCTACGTCCGCGAGTTCCATCGCGAGCATGCCCGCCGATCGGCGCAGCTTGGCCGCGGCCGCGGGAAGCTCGAACGTGCGATCGCGGCGATCGACGCGAAGATCGCCCGCCTGGTCGAGGCCTTCGGCGACCGAGGCGGCGATATCGAGGAAGTGCGCGGCGTTCTGGCCGGCGCCCGTGCGGAGCGCGAAGCCCTCAGAGGCCAGTTGCGCGACCTTGAAGCGCTGCCGGTCCTGACGCTGCACCCGGGGATCGCTGAGGATTACCGGCAGCGGATGGCGCGCCTCGGGGGAACGATCGGCCCCGACGAGGCGCCAATCGTCCGCAGCCTGATCGACCGCGTGACGATCACGCCGGCGACGGACCGCCGCGGCGTCTCGATAGAGGTGTCGGGCAAGCTCGCCGGCATCCTCGCCCTTGCCACGGGAGCGCCCGTCCCGGCGGAAATGTACTCTAACGGTGGAGCGGGTAGAGGGAATCGAACCCTCGTCACAAGCTTGGAAGGCTAGTGCTCTACCATTGAGCTATACCCGCCCGCAGGCGGCTCCGAGGTAAAGCCGGCGGCGGCTTTTGCAAGTGCCCTTGCCGGCGCACGGCTCTTTGCCTACGCGTGCGCTCATCGGATTTCCTCGTCTGCGCCTCGCGCCGCAACCGCAGCGGCCGCCCGTACACGGCTGAGCGGAACGGCCGGGCTAGGGCCCTCGGCAGTTAAGACTGGCTTTCGGCGCCCGCGCCGCCTAAACCGCGCGCTAAGCGGTCGGGCGGGCGAGAGTGCGCAATTTCATCTGGTTAGCGGCCTATGCGGCGGTCGTGGCGGGCGCATCGGCTTCCGCTCAGGCGCCGCTGCCGCCACCGTCGGGCCGCCCGCTCGACATCGACTTCAGCGCCGATCCCGTCCTCCGGCTGCGCCGCGAGCAGAGCAACTATGCCGCTTTTCGCAACACCATCGCCGCCGCCGTCGAGCGCCATCCCGGCACGGCCGAAGCGGCCGCCGGCGAGGATGAGGCGCGCGGCGTGCTGAGCGAGGCGCGCTCCGCCGAGCGGCCGACAGTGGATGCGAGCGTGACCTCCTACCGGGTGCTGGCGCGGGATTTCTCCAACGATCCGTCCAATGTCATCGAACGGTCGCGCCCGATCCAGCGCACCGACGCGATCCTGTCGGCGCAGCAGACGATCTTCGATTTCGGAGCGACGCAGCGCCGCGTGTCGGCCGCCGGCGCCCGCCTGCGCGCGGCCGGCGCCGAGCTCGAGGCGATCGGCGACCGCATTGCTCTCAACGCGGTCGCCTCCTGGTACGACGTGTTCGGCTATCGCGCGCTCGTCGACCTGACCGAAGCCTTCATCGCCAGCCAGCAGGAGCTTCGACAGGCCGTGGAAATCCGGATCCGCGCCGGTGCGTCGGCCGAGGGCGACCTCGCCCGCATCGATTCCTACATCGCCCAGGCCCAGACGCGGTTAGCCCGGTTCCGGCGTCAGCAGGCCAATGCCGAGGCGAGGTTCACCGAGCTGACCGGAACGCCGCCTCCTGCGGGCCTCGGGCGAGCGCCTGCCGCCACCGCGGGCATGATGAGCCGCGACGATGCCGCTCTGGCCGCTATGGACGCGCCGGAGGTGCGAAGCGCCCGCGCCATTGCCGACGCCAGCCGCCAGGAAGCCCGGGCAGCCTCTTCGGACCGGCTGCCGCAGATCAGCGCCGGCGTCGACGCCGGCCGCTACGGCGTGTTCGAGAACGACCGCGACTATGACATTCGCGGTCGGGTGGCGATGCGCTGGCGGCTGCTCGGCAATGCCGATGCGCGTTCCGACCAGGCGCACGCCCGCGCCCGCTCGGCCGACGCAAGGGCCGACCGGATCGCCGAGGAGGCTTCGCGCGATGCGGCCATCGCCTGGTCGGACGTCCGCGCCCTGGAGCAGCAGCTCGAGGCGCTGGAGGCGGCCTATATCGCCAGCCGCCGTTCCCGCGACGTCATTGCCGAGCGATTCCGGGCCGCTCGCGGCACTCTGTTCGACGTCGTCGCTGCGGAGGATGCTTATTTCGAAGCCGCCACTGCCTATATCCAGTCGCTGACGGAATTGGACGCCGCGCGTTACGTCCTGTTATCGAGGACCGGGCGCCTGCTCGAGGTGCTCCAGATCGATACCGATCAGTTGCGAGGTGAGGGTGAGCGCTGACAATCTCGTCAAGGTACCCAAGCCGCGGCTCGCCGCCTGGCTGATGGAACCGATGCGCCGCAACAGCGCGACCTACTGGAAGGTCGCGATCGCGGCCGTGTTCATCAACATCTTCGGCCTTCTGACCTCGCTGTTCACGATGACGGTTTACGACCGCGTCGTTCCGAACAACGCGACTTCATCGCTGGTGGCGCTGTCCATCGGGCTCGGCATCGTCATCATCTTCGATTTCGTCCTGAAGATGCTGCGCGCCTATTTCGTCGACCATGCGGGGGCCCAGATCGATCAGGAGATCGGCGAGAATGTGTTCGAGAGGCTGCTCTCTATACGCCTCGAACTCAAGAAGGGATCTACGGGCGCGCTCGCCGGGATGATGCGCGAATTGGAAGCTTTGCGCGACTTTTTCGCGTCCGCGACGCTGGTCGCCGTCGTCGACGTGCCGTTCATCCTGCTGACCCTGGTGGTGGTCGGCATCATCGGCGGCTCAGTGGTCCTCGTGCCCGGGATAATGGTGCCGATCGTGATCCTGATAGGCTGGCTCACCCATCCGGCGCTCGAGCGGCTGTCGGCGCGCTCGCTCGGCGAGGCCATGGCCAAGCAGTCGGTGCTGGTCGAGGCGATCGGCGGGCTGGAGACGGTAAAGACTTCCGGCGCCGGACCGCTGCTCTCGCGCCGCTGGTCGAACGCGGTGCAGCAGCATTCGGACAGCTCGCTTCGCCAGCGCCTGATCTCGTCGATCGGAGTCACCGTCGCCACCTCCGCGGGCACGATCTCTTATGCCGGAGTGGTCATCGTCGGCGTCGCGCTCATCGCCAAGCAGGAGCTGACGATGGGCGGGCTGATCGCCTGCTCGATCCTGGCCGGCCGGGCGATCGCGCCGCTCGCCCAGATATCCCAGCTCCTTTCCCGCCTCACCTCCACCCGCACCGCCTACCGCCAGATCAACGCGATGATGGAGATGCCGCCGGAAGGGCCGGAAGGCGAGCCGATCAAGCTCGCGCGAGTGAACGGCCTGATAGAGTTCCGCAACGTCGGCTTCCGCTATCCCGGCGCTCCGGAGCGGGCCCTCAACGAAGTGAGCTTCACCGTTCAGCCGGGCGAGCATGTCGCGCTGCTCGGCCGCGTCGGCTCGGGTAAGTCGACCATCGCGCGGCTTATCCTCGGCCTCTACCCGCCGGAGGAAGGGCTGATCCTGATCGACGGCACGGACATCCGCCAGCTGTCGCCCAGGGACCTGCGCCAGAGCGTGGGTGCGGCGATGCAGGAAAGCGTCCTGCTCACGGGTTCCGTGCGGGAGAATATCGTGCTCGACCGCGCCAACGTCGACGACGTGGAGCTGGTCCGGGCCGCCGAAATATCCGGAACGCACCAGTTCATGGGCCAGATCGCCAACGGCTACGACCTTCGCCTCGCCGACCGCGGCGAAGGCCTCTCAGGGGGTCAGCGCCAGTCGATCGCCATCGCTCGCGCGATCGCCGGCAAGCCGCCTGTCCTGGTGATGGACGAGCCCACCAGCGCGATGGACGCCCAGACCGAAACGGCACTGATCCAGCGGCTCCAGGCGGAGCTCCAGGGCCGCACGCTGATCCTTATCACCCACCGTCCGCCGCTGCTCCAGCTCGTGCAGCGCATCATCCTCCTCGACAAGGGTAAGGTCGTGACCGACGGGCCGCGCGACGCGGTGCTTCAGCAGATCATGCGCCCGCCGAAGGCCGCCTGACGCATGCACGGCACCCACATCGAGGACCTGACCGACCGGATCAAGCCGCGCACGGCCTCCAACATCCTGTTGTGGGGCGTGACCGGCTTCATGCTGATCTTCCTGCTGTGGGCGGGCTTCGCTGAGATCGAGCGCACCGTTCGCGGCATGGGGCGCGTGATCCCGAGCTCGCAACTGCAGGTCGTCTCGAATCTGGAAGGCGGGATCGTCCAGGAGATACGCGTGCGCCAGGGCCAGCAGGTGCGGGCGGGCGATGAGCTCATCCGGCTCGACCAGACGCTGAGCACGGCCGAATTCGGCAGCGGCGAGGCGACCCTTTCGGCGCTCAGCGTCAAGATCGCGCGGCTTCAGGCGGAGGTGGAGGGGCGCGAGCCCGCCTATCCGCCCGCGCCCAACGCCGCGGTCGCCGACCAGATAAGGATCGAGCAGGCGCTGCATGCGTCGAGGATGGCCGATCTGTCGGGCATGATTTCCGCCGCTCAGGCGCGGCTCGATCAGGCGCAGCGTTCCGTGGCGGAAGCGCAGTCTTCCTATCAGGCGCGGGTTCAGGCACGCCAGGCCCGGCAGGACGAGGTGCGGATCCTTCGGCCGCTGGTCGAGCGCGGTATCGAGCCGCGGCTCAGCCTCAGCCAGGCGGAAAGCGCCGCCGCGATTGCCGCCAGCGAAGCCCAGGCTGCCTCGGCGACGATCGGTCGCGCGCAGGCCTCGGTCGCCGAAGCGAGGTCCATGCTCGCCCGGATCGTTCAGGAATGGCGGTCTCAGGCCGCGAACGAGCTCGCGACCGCCCAGGGCGAGCTCGCCGCGCGCCAGCGCGCTTTGCCGGCGCTCGCCAGTCGCGTGGAGCGCACCATCGTCCGCGCCCCGCTGCCGGGGCGGATCAACCGGGTTCTCGTCACCACCCGCGGCGGGACGGTGCAGCCGGGCCAGCCGCTGGTGGAGATCGTGCCTTCCGAGGAAAGCCTGCTCGTCGAAGCGCGCATCAAGCCTGAGGACATCGCGTTCGTCAGCCTCAACCAGCGCGCGAAGGTTGCGATCACCGCTTACGACCGCGCCGTCTACGGAACGCTGGAAGGCCGCGTCGTCGGGATCTCGCCCGATGCCATCCTCGACGAGCATACCGGGCAGACCTACTACCTGATCCGGGTGCGCACGTCCGCGAACACGTTGCGCGACCCGCGCGGCAACGCGATGCCGATCGGCGCGGGCATGGTCGCCGAGGTGGACGTGCTCGGCGACACCCGCACCGTGCTTCAATACATCCTCTCCCCCCTCTCCCGCCTCGGCGAGACGGCGCTGCGGGAGAATTAGGCCTCCAGGCGGTCCCGCTCCGCGCCAGCTTAGGTAAATGCCGGCGCAGGCAATTTTGGTGGGGACATCGGCACTCTTCTTGCTATTGTAGCCGCGCGGGCGGGGGCTTGCAGCGGAGATCGGGCGGGGGGCCGCGCGAAGGAGTGCTGCGTTGAACGACCTT
>DASZEO010000105.1:0-2570 GCA_035940755.1 Allosphingosinicella sp.
GGGCCGGTCCGCTCCTGTCGCGCCGCTGGTCCAACGCCGTCCAGCAGCATTCGGACAGCTCGCTTCGCCAGCGGATGATCTCGTCGATCGGGGTCACCGTCGCCACCTCCGCCGGCACCATCTCTTATGCCGGAGTCGTCATCGTCGGCGTCGCCCTGATCGCCAAGCAGGAGCTGACGATGGGCGGGCTCATTGCCTGCTCGATCCTCGCCGGCCGGGCGATTGCGCCGCTCGCGCAGATTTCGCAGCTCCTTTCCCGGCTGACTTCGACGCGTACCGCCTATCGCCAGATCAACGCGATGATGGAAATGCCGCCCGAAGGACCGGAAGGCGAGCCGATCAAGCTCGCCCGGGTGGCCGGCCTCATAGAGTTCCGCAACGTCGGCTTCCGCTATCCCGGCGCTCCGGAGCGGGCGCTCAACGAAGTGAGCTTCACCGTCCAGCCGGGCGAGCACGTGGCGCTGCTCGGCCGCGTCGGCTCGGGCAAGTCGACGATCGCGCGGCTGATCCTCGGCCTCTACCCGCCGGAGGAAGGTCTGATCCTGATCGACGGCACGGACATCCGCCAGCTCTCGCCCAGGGACCTGCGCCAGAGCGTCGGCGCGGCGATGCAGGAAAGCGTCCTGCTCACGGGTTCGGTGCGGGAGAATATCGTGCTCGACCGGCCGAACGTGGACGACGTGGAACTGGTTCGGGCCGCGGAGATATCGGGAACACACCAGTTCATGGGCCAGATCGCGAACGGCTACGATCTTCGCCTCGCGGATCGCGGCGAAGGACTGTCGGGCGGTCAGCGCCAGTCGATCGCGATCGCCCGGGCGCTGGCGGGCCGGCCGCCGGTGTTGGTGATGGACGAGCCGACCAGCGCGATGGACGCGCAGACCGAAACGGCGCTGATCCAGCGGCTCCAGGCGGAGCTTCAGGGGCGCACGCTGATACTCATCACCCACCGTCCGCCGCTGCTCCAGCTCGTGCAGCGCATCATCCTCCTCGACAAGGGTAAGGTCGTGACCGACGGGCCGCGCGACGCGGTGCTTCAGCAGATCATGCGCCCACCGAAGGCGGCCTGACGCGTGCACGGCACCCACATCGAGGACCTGACCGACCGGATCAAGCCGCGCACGGCCTCCAACATCCTGTTGTGGGGCGTGACGGGCTTCATGCTGATCTTCCTGCTGTGGGCGGGCTTCGCTGAGATCGAGCGCACCGTTCGCGGCATGGGGCGGGTTATCCCAAGCTCGCAGCTGCAGGTCGTCTCCAACCTCGAAGGCGGGATCGTCCAGGAGATCCGCGTTCGCCAGGGCCAGCAGGTGCGGGCGGGCGACGAGCTCATCCGGCTCGACCAGACGCTGAGCACGGCCGAATTCGGCAGCGGCGAGGCGACCTTGTCGGCCCTCAGCGTCAAGATCGCGCGGCTTCAGGCGGAGGTGGAGGGCCGCGAGCCCGCCTATCCGCCGGCGCCCAACGTCGCGGTCGCCGACCAGATAAGGATCGAGCAGGCGCTGCATGCGTCGAGGATGGCGGATTTGTCGGGCATGATTTCCGCCGCTCAGGCGCGGCTCGATCAGGCGCAGCGTTCGGTGGCCGAGGCGCAGTCTTCCTACCAGGCGCGGGCCCAGGCACGCGAGGCCCGGCAGGACGAGGTGCGCATTCTCCGGCCGCTGGTCGAGCGCGGTATCGAGCCGCGGCTGAGCCTCAGCCAGGCGGAAAGCGCCGCCGCGATTGCGGCCAGCGAAGCCCAGGCTGCCTCGGCGACGATCGGCCGCGCGCAGGCCTCGGTCGCCGAAGCAAGGTCGATGCTCGCCCGGATCGCGCAGGAATGGCGCTCGCAGGCTGCGAACGAGCTCGCGACCGCCCAGGCCGAGCTCGCTGCACGCCAGCGGGCGCTGCCGGCGCTTGCGAACCGGCTGGAGCGCACCGTCCTGCGCGCGCCGCTTCCGGGCCGCATCAACCGGGTCCTCGTCACCACTCGCGGCGGGAGCGTGCAGCCGGGCCAGCCGCTGGTTGAGATCGTGCCTTCCGACGAAAGCCTGCTCGTGGAGGCGCGCATCAAGCCTGAGGACATCGCGTTCGTCAGCCTGAACCAGCGCGCAAAGGTTGCGATCACGGCTTACGACCGCGCCGTTTACGGCACGCTGGAGGGCCGCGTGGTCGGGATTTCGCCCGACGCCATCCTCGACGAGCATACCGGCCAGACCTATTACCTGATCCGGGTGCGCACGTCCGCGAACACCTTGCGCGACCCGCGCGGGAACGCGATGTCGATCGGCGCGGGCATGGTCGCCGAGGTGGACGTGCTCGGCGACACCCGCACCGTGCTTCAATACATCCTCTCGCCCCTCTCCCGCCTCGGCGAGACGGCGCTGCGGGAGAATTAGGCCTCCACGCGTTCCTCGCTCCGCGCGAGCTTAGGTAAATGCCGGGGCAGGCAATTTTGGTGGGGACATCGGCACTCTTCTTGCTATTGTAGCCGCGCGGGCGGGGGCTTGCAGCGGAGATCGGGCGGGGGGCCGCGCGAAGGAGTGCTGCGTTGAACGACCTTTCCACCCGCGATTTCCTCGACCGCCGCC
>DASZEO010000106.1:0-1891 GCA_035940755.1 Allosphingosinicella sp.
AGCTCGGTGCCGGTCATCTCCGGCATCATCACGTCGGTGACGACGAGATCGATGTCGCGGTCGGCCTTGAGGATTTCCAGAGCTTCGCGGCCGCTGGCGCAGGCGAGCGGCCAGTAGCCGAGCTCCTCGAGCGCCCCGACGGTCGATCGGCTGACGCGCGGATCGTCCTCGACCACCAGGATGCGCGCGCCCTGGTGCCGCGATTCAGGCTCAGGGGCGGCGGCGGCCGCCGGACCGGCGGCGGCGAGCTGGTCGGCGCTGGCGAGGAAGCGGGGCAGGTAGAGGCTGACCTTCGTCCCCTCGCCGACCTTGGAGGCGATGGTGGCGTGGCCGCCGGACTGACGGGCGAAGCCGAAAATCTGGGTGAGGCCGAGGCCGGTGCCCTTGCCGACCGGCTTGGTCGTAAAGAAGGGCTCGAACACCCGCTCCAGATGCTCCGGCGCGATGCCGCCGCCGGTGTCGGCGACGCTGATCCGGACATAGTCGCCGGCCGGAAGGTCGTCGACCTCGCCGGCCGGAAGGGTGACGTTGTCGACGTCGATAGTGAGGTCGCCGCTCCCTTCCATCGCGTCGCGGGCGTTGACGGCGAGGTTGAGGACGGCGTTTTCGAGCTGGGTCGAATCGACCCAAACGTGCCAGGCCTCGGCCGGAAAGCGGGTGTGGACGGTGATCCGCTCGCCGATCGCGCGGTCGATCAGCTCGAGCATGTGCTCGAGGCGTTCGGCGGGCGCGATGGCCTCGGGCAGGAGCGGCTCGGCGCGGGCGAAGGCGAGCAGCCGCCGGGTCAGCTGAGCGGCGCGCGTGGCGCCCTCGAGCGCGTTGTCGAGGTGGAACTCGACTTCGCGGCGGGGCCCGTGGAGCTTGCGCCGCGCCAGGTCGAGCCCGCCGACCACGACCGCAAGCATGTTGTTGAAGTCGTGGGCGATGCCGCCGGTGAGCTGACCGACGGCCTCCATCTTCTGGACCTGCCGAAGCTGCGCCTCGGCCGCCGCGCGCTCGGCCGCCTCGGCCTTGAGCCGCTCATTGGCGTCGCTCAGCTCCTGCGTGCGCTCGCGCACCGCCCGCTCGAGCTCGAGGGCGCGCCAGCCTTCGCTCTCCGCCTCCCGCCGCGCCTTCACGCCTTCGAGGAAGGCTCGGTAGGCGAGGATGGCCAGGCCGACGGCGCCGGCGCCGATCAGGATGGCGAGCCACCCCAGCCAGTCGGTGTAGGCGTCCGCGCGCGCGACGAATACCTGCGTCTCCTGCATCCGCTTGGTCAGGTTGACGCGCTCGGCGCGGGCGATCTCCTCGAGCTTACCGCGCAGCGCCGGCAGGGTAGGGGAGGAGGAGACCTGGTAGAGGATGTTGAGCCCGCCTGCGCCCCGGCGGCGCTCGGCGGCGCTGGCGGCGGGCGCAAGCTCGGCGTTGCGGCGGTCGAACAGCCGGCGCAGCTCCTCGACCCGCCGGGTCTGCTCGGGGTCGCGGCGGAGCAGCCGCTGGAGCTGCGCGATCTGCCAGCCGGCGCTTCGCCATTCATTGTAATAAGCGGTGCCGGTGTCGCGGTCCTCATTGAGGACGTAGCGGCCGAGCGCGGCTTCGGAGCGGCCGATGGTGGCGTCGATCGTCCGGGCGAGGAGCATGACGTCGTAGGTGCGCCGCTCCCAGCCCAGCGCCTCGTCGCGCGCCTTGTTGGACCAGGTGACGGTGAAGATCAGTCCGATCAGGGCCAGCGTCGCCACCAGCGCGGCGGCGCTCACCCATAAAGCGCGCCACGGCGGCGGTCCGCCGTCCTCGCCCGCGGCCTCGGTCGCCTGATCGGCCATGGCGCCAGATTAGGCGATGCGCCGCCGCATTGGAAGGCGCTGGAACGCCGTGGAAATTCGCTCCGCCCGCCGCGGCCGTCGGATGATCC
>DASZEO010000107.1:0-3255 GCA_035940755.1 Allosphingosinicella sp.
CGCACAATCGGAACCAGCAATTGCGTCTTACGGGGCGGATGCGAGGCTAGGCCCGCTTGATGACGGCCAACTCCACGGGAAGGTCATATTGATGGCAACGAAAGCGTTGAGCTTCGACGTTGGCGATTATGTTGTTTACCCGAAGCACGGCGTGGGCCGTGTTGTCGAGCTTCAGAGCACGAGCATCGCGGGCATGAGCCTCGAGCTCTACGTGCTGCGGTTCGAGAAGGAAAAGATGACCCTGCGCGTTCCGACGAACAAGGCGGAAAGCGTCGGCATGCGCAAGCTGTCGTCCGACAAGACGATGCAGGAGGCGCTCACCACGCTCAAGGGCAAGCCGAAGGTGAAGCGCACCATGTGGTCGCGTCGCGCCCAGGAATATGAGGCGAAGATCAACTCGGGCGACCTGGTGTCGATCGCCGAGGTGGTCCGTGACCTCTTCCGCCCCGACGACGCCCCTGAGCAGAGCTATTCCGAGCGGCAGATCTTCGAAGCCGCCTCCACCCGCCTTGCCCGCGAGCTCGGTGCGATGGAGGAGATCGACGAGAAGGCCGCGCTCGAGAAGCTGCTCGACATCCTCAACAAGGCGGCCGTCATCCACCACAAGGTGAAGGTCGACGCCTGACGCCGGCGGCGGCGCAAGTCCAGGGGGCGGTCCGGCGACGGGCCGCCTCTTTGCTGTTGCGTGACTGCGGCGGCACCTGTATTATGGGATTAATACAGCTATGGAGACTTCGATGCGTAGAGCGATCCTGGGCGCCGTCGCGATCCTCGGTGCCTGCACCGCATCATCCGGCAGCGACCGCCACGAAGCGCGGCCCACGGCCCAGCGAAGCTTCGAGGTCGCGGGTTTCGACAGCATCGAGCTGACCGGCTCCCACGACGTCGTCGTCAGCGTCGGCGCAGCGCCGTCGGTGCGGGCCGAGGGCGATGCCGAGGCGCTTCAGCTGCTCGAGGTGGAGGTCGAAGGGGGCCGTCTGCGAATCGGCAGCCGCAACCGCGGCGGGTGGAGCTGGGCAGGTTCGGCGGGGCGCGTCACGGTCCACGTGACCGTCCCCTCGCTGAGGGAAGCCGCCGTCGCCGGTTCAGGCGATGTCCGCATCGATCGGGTGGAGGGGCCGAGCTTCCTTGCCGCCATCGACGGCTCGGGCGACCTCGAAGTGCAGACCCTGCGCGTGGAGCAGGCGACCTTCTCGATCGCCGGCTCGGGCAACGTCCGGGCGGCGGGAGCGGCGGGGCGAGCCGCGATCAGCGTCGCCGGATCGGGCGATCTCGACCTCACCGGCCTCGACACCCGAGCGGCCGAAGTGCGGGTGATGGGGGCCGGCGATGCGCAGGTCCGGGCGACCCAAAGCGCCAGCGTCACCCTGATGGGCTCGGGCGACGTGACGGTCACCGGCGGCGCGCGTTGCTCGATCGAAAAGCACGGCAGCGGGGACGTGCGCTGCGGCTGAGCGGCCGCGGCCGAAGCGCACGAGCATTGACCGTTAACCATTTCCCGCCATGGTCGCGAGGATGACCAGGACAATCCTCGCCTTTGCGGCCCTGCTCGCCGCCTTTCCCGCCGCGGCGGCGGAGCGGCGCTATCCCGTCACCGACTTCGATCGGGTGGTCGTCGAAGGACCCTATATCGTCCGCCTCACCGCCGGCCCGTCATCGTCGGCCGTAGCGCGGGGCACGCAGGCGGCGCTCGACCGAGCCGTCATCGACGTCTCCGGGCAGACGCTCCGAATCCGGCGGAACCGCTCCTATTGGGGCGGCAATCCCGGGGCCCAGGAAGGACCGCTCGTTATCGAGCTGGCGACGAGAACTTTGCGCTCCGCGCGGCTGATCGGGCCGGCTCGGCTCGAGGCGGACCGGGTGCAGGGTCTTCGCGTGGACCTGATCGTCGAGGGCAGCGGCGACTTGCGCGCGACCAACGTGCGGGCTGACAACCTTTCGCTGGGCTTGGCAGGCGCCGGCCGTCTTCAGGTTTCCGGCACCGCCGAGACGCTGGTCGCCGACATCCAGGGCACGGGCGAGGTGGAAGCCTCCTCGCTTCGCGCCGAGAATGCCAGCATCACCACCACCACGACCGGCAACGTCGCCGTCGCGGCGAGCGAGACCGCGACCGTGACGGCGCTCGGCCTCGGCCAGGTCACGATCCTCGGCCGCCCGGCCTGCACCGTGCGCGGGCCGAACGCGGACCTCGTCCGCTGCGGGTCAGATCAGCGCCAGCAGCGCTAGCTGCTCGGCGAGCTGCGGCGGCAGCTCCGCGACTCCGTCGCCGCCGCCGAGGAGATCGGGCGGCGCATCGTTCGCCGCCAGGTAGCGCCAGCCCTGATGGGCTCGCCTAGGGAGGGTCCGCACGGGCACCAGCTCCGGGTCCAGCCGGATGACGATGCGCCGGTCAGCCTCGCTCTCGGCGAAGCCCAGGATCGTCTGGCGCACCGATATGCGGTGCTTGACGATCCAGTAGATCGAGCCGCCCACCAGCTCTTCCGCCCGCTTCGGCCGAAAGCGCGTCGTGATCGGCACATGGCCGTCGGCAAGCCGCGCTTCCTGGCGCCGCCGAAGCGCCTCGACGCTGCCGCAACCCACGGCGACCTTGCTCATGTGAAGCGAGGGCATGGATCGGCCATGCCGCCTTCAGGCTTCAGGATCAACCGCTTAGCCGGTCAGGCCTGACGCTACGGCAAGTCCGAGGAAGACGAGGAAACCGAGCGAATCCGTCGTCATCGTCACGAACACCGACGAGGCGACGGCGGGGTCGGCCCCCGCCCGCTCGAGCGCGAGCGGCACCAGCGCTCCGGCGAGGCCGGCGAGGATGATGTTGGTGAGCATCGCGGCGGCGATCACTGCGCCGAGCAGCGGATTGCGGAAGGCGATCGAGACGCCGATCCCGATCACCACCGCCACCGTCCCACCATTCAGAAGCGCCACCTTCAGTTCGCGTCCGACCGCCCGCCAGCGGTTGGAGCTGGTGAGCTGGTTCGTAGCCAGCGCCCGCACCGTCACCGCGAGCGTCTGGGTGCCGGCATTGCCGCCTACTCCGGCGACGATCGGCATCAGCACGGCCAGCGCCACCATGCGCGCGATCGCGCCTTCGAACAGGCTGATGATGGTCGAGGCCACGAGCGCCGTGCCGAGATTGGCAATCAGCCAGCGGACCCGGCTCTTGTAGCTGTCGAGCACCGGCTCGTTGATGTCGCCCTCGACGCCCGCCCCGGACAGCAACAGCGCGTCCTCGCCCGCTTCTTCCTGGATGATGTGGAC
>DASZEO010000108.1:0-6988 GCA_035940755.1 Allosphingosinicella sp.
TGGTGCCGATTGCGGTGGTGACTCGCCCCGGCTATGATGAGCGCGCCCTCACGGCACCCGCCATGGGTTGGCTGCGGCGCTTCGTCCGGCCCGCAGATCAGGCTCGCTACTGGACGAGGTGGAGATTGCCGTCGCTCGTGCTGCTCAAGCTGCCGCCCGATCCGACCTCGGCCACCGCCATTCGCGCCGCCGGCCCCGAATGGCACGAAGCCCTACTGAAATCGTTTAACCCGAAGGCGATCCGCGATCCGGTGACGCGGAAGCTTTTGTTCGCAAGGAGGCCGTTTGCCCGCAACCGCACCCGCTCCGGTGAGTGAAGGAGCCGACGAACGCGCCGAGGCGCTTCACAGCCTCGTGCTTCGTTCCCTCGACGACGACAAGGCGGTCGACGTCGTCTCGATTCCTCTCAGCGGCAAGTCGAACATCGCCGACTACATGGTGATCGCCAGCGGCCGCTCGACCCGGCAGGTGGCGGCAATGGCCGAGAAGCTGTCCGAGCGCGTCAAGCGCGAGCTCGGCCGCAACGTGCGCGTCGAAGGGCTGCCGGTCGCCGACTGGGTGCTGATCGACGCCGAGGACGTCATCGTCCACATTTTCCGCCCGGAAGTGCGAAGCTTCTACAATCTCGAGCGGATGTGGGCTTTCGAGGAGCGGACGTCCGAGGACCGGGGCGCCGCCGCCGCCAACCTCTAGCCGTTGCTGCTCCACATCATCGCGCGCGGCAAGATCGGCCGCGGTCCCGAAGCCGAGCTGGTGGACCGGTATCTCGGCCGCATCTCCTGGCCCGTGAAGGTGACGGAGCTGCCCGACAAGGGCGGGCGCGTTCCTGCCGCGGCCGGGAACGCGGCGACGAGCGTGCTCCACGAGACCGGAGAGTTGCTCTCGTCGATGGAGTTGGCGCGCCGGCTCGAGCGATGGCGCGATGACGGCAGGCGCGAGGTTCGGTTCCTGATCGGCGCCGCCGACGGCTTAACTCAAGAGGAGCGTCGGCCGGCGGACCTGCTCCTGTCGTTCGGCCGTGCCACCTGGCCGCACCTTCTCGCCCGGGCGATGCTCGCCGAGCAATTGTTCAGGGCAACGAGCATCCTTGCGAACCACCCCTATCATCGTGAAGGATAAGGACGTGCGTGCGTTCGCTTTCTCGCTCTCGGCCGCGATGCTGCTCGCCGGCGGCTTTGCCGCGCATGCCTCGCGCGGCGAGGACGAGCAGGCGCTCGCCCAGGCCAAGCAGGAGGCGGCGCAGGCGGCAGCGCGGTTCGAATTGCTCGACCGCCAGGCGCGGCAGGCCACCACGGCCGCCGAGCGGGCGCGCGCCGACGCGGAGGCGCTCGCCGCCCGCATCGAAGCGGCCGAAGCCGATCTCACCGCCGCCGAACGGCGAATCGCGATCCTGCACGCTATGGAAGCGGCGCAGCGCGCGCGGCTGGCGGCACGCCAGCAGCCGCTGGTCCGGCTGACGGCGGCGCTGCAGACCATGGCCCGGCGCCCGGCGGCGATGGCGCTCGTCCAGCCGGGCTCGGTGCGCGACACGGTGCACGTGCGATCCCTGCTGGCCGCCACCTTGCCCGAAATCCGGCGCCGGACGGCGGCGCTTCGAGCGGAGGTCGACCGAAGCAACGCCATCCGGCGCCGCTCCGAGCAGGCGCGGGCGGCCCTGATCGCCAGCCGACAGGAATTGCAGCGCCGCCGGATCCAGCTCGCCGACTTCGAGGCTGCGCAGCGGGTCCGATCGGAGCAGCTCACCGGCCTGGCCGTCGTCCAGTCCGACCGTGCCCTGGTGTTCGGCGAGGAAGCGCGCAGCCTCGCCCGGACCATCGGCACGCGCCAGTATCAGGCGCAGCTCGCGGCCCGCCTGGGGCAGCTGCCCGGGCCGATCCCGCGCCCGGGGCCGCCGGGCGGCGAGCCGGCGCAGCCGCAACTCCCCTCCACGCTGCCCGTGGAGGGACGGCTGGTGACGGGCGTCGGCGAGATTTCGGACGCCGGCGTCCATTCGCGCGGCCTCACATTCGAGCCCGCACCCGACGCTGCAGTGGTGGCACCGGCCAACGGCAGGATCGCCTATGCCGGTCCTTTCCGAAGCTACGGCAACGTCGTCATCGTCGATCATGGGCGCGGCTGGTCGACGGTGGTCACCAACCTCGCGACGCTTCAGGTGACGCGCGGGCAGACCGTCCGCCGCGGCGCTCTCCTCGGCCGCGCCGCGAGCCAGTCGCCGCGGGTAACGGTGGAGCTCAGACGCGAGGGGCAGCCGGTCCCGGTCGCCCAGCTTATTTCAGGCTGAGGGGCAGCGATGAACCCCTGTTAATGCGCCGTTGCTTTTCGGCACCCTAAAATGGCTGTAGAAGCCGCTTCGATTTGCTCAGCAGGACAGCGATGGCCAACAACCTCCTCCGATCCCTCGCCCTCGTCGGCGCGGTCGCCTTCATTCCCGCCACCACGGCTTCGCTTGCCCAGGTCGACGTCAACTCCTATCGCGAGATCGACCAGTTCATGAGCGTGCTCGAGCGCGTGAAGGCCGAATATGTGGACGAGGTCGACGACGCGACGCTGATTCGCGGCGCCATCGACGGCATGCTCACCAGCCTCGACCCGCATTCCTCCTATCTTGACGAGCGCGGCTTCCGCAGCCTGATGACCACGACCGACGGCAATTATGGCGGCCTCGGCCTCACCGTCACGATGGAAGAGGGGGCGGTGAAAGTGATCTCCGCTACCCGCAACACGCCGGCCGACCGCGCGGGAATCAAGTCCGGCGACTTCATCACCCATATCGACGGCCATCTCTTCTACGGCGGGACCCTCGACGAAGCGGTCGAGCGGATGCGCGGAGCCCCCGGCACCAGCGTTCGGCTGACCATCGTGCGCTCGGGCCGCGAACGGCCGTTCGACGTCACCGTCACTCGCGCCATCATCGACATCCCGGCCGTGACCTCGGAGGTGCGCGACCGCGTCGGCATCCTCACCGTCACCAGCTTCAACCGCAACACCACCGAAGCCACGCAGCGGGCGATGGCGGACATCGAGCGCCAGCTCGGCGGCCCGCCGCTCGGCTACATCCTCGACCTGCGCTCCAACCCCGGCGGCCTGCTCGACCAGGCGGTCGGACTTTCCGACCTGTTCCTGGAGCGCGGCGAGGTCGTGTCGCAGCGCGGGCGCCGCCGCACCGACATCGAGCGCTATTACGCCCGGCCCGGCGACGCCGCGAAGGGCGCGCCGGTGATCGTTCTCGTCGACGCCGGCAGCGCCTCGGCCGCGGAGATCGTCGCCGCCGCGCTGCAGGATCACCGCCGGGCGATCGTCATGGGCGAGCGCACCTTCGGCAAGGGCTCGGTCCAGACGCTGATCCCCCTCGGCCGGGGGACGACGGCCATCCGCCTCACGACCGCGCGCTACTACACGCCTTCGGGCCGCTCGGTGCAGGAGGGCGGGATCACGCCGGACATCATCGTTCCGCAGCTCTCCGACCCCGATTACGCCTCGCGCAGCCGGGTGCGGGAATCGGACCTGCGGCGCCACCTCGTCAACGAAGCCGGCATTCAGGACGACCTCATCCAGAATGACGGCCGACCCGATCCGCGCTTCGCGGCCACGTCCGAAGAGCTGCGCCAGCGCGGCATCGAGGACTTCCAGCTCCATTACGCGCTGCAGACGATCGCCCGCCTCGGCCGCACCCAAAGCGCGGGCGCCCCCCGGCCGGTAAGCCGCTGAGCGGCGGTTCGTGACCGCCTCTTCGTTACGGCTCGCGAAGCTGCTCAGCCTCGCGGTGCCGGCGGCGTTGCTCGCCGGCGCCTTCGCCTTCGAACATGTCGGCGGCCTGACGCCCTGCGAAATGTGCTGGTGGCAGCGCTGGGCGCACATGGCGGGGCTCGCCTTCGCCGTGATCGCGGCGGCGGGCGGAGCGCGGCTGCCGGACCGCGGGCGCAGCTTCGTCTGGCTGGCTGCTTTGGCCATCCTCGTCAGCGGAGCGATCGGCGTCTACCATGCCGGCGTCGAAGCGCACGTCTTCAAAGGCTTCACCCAGTGCACGGCCTCGGGGGCCAGCAACGCGAGCGGAAGGGACCTGCTTCGCGAGATCATGGCCCAGCCGCTGGTGCGCTGCGACCAGGTGCAGTGGGAGCTTTTCGGAATTTCGATGGCGGGCTGGAACGCGATCCTTTCGCTCGCTGCTGCGTTGGTGATCCTATGGCTGAGCTTGAGACGGCCTCGCACCCGGACCTGAGCCCGCCGGCCCCTGCCTGGCGGCCCGGCGACGCGCGTCCCGACGTGCCGTCGATGCTGCGCGTCGACCAGGCGGGCGAATATGGCGCCACCCGCATTTATGCCGGGCAGTTGGCGGTGCTTGGGGAAGGGCAGCCGGCTTCGCGGCTGATCGCCCGGATGGCCTCGCAGGAGCAGCGCCACCTCAAGCATTTCGACGAGCTGCTCGCCGCGCGAGGCGTCCGCCCGACCCTGCTCCAGCCCGTGTGGCGGGTGGCGGGGCATGCGCTGGGCGCCGTCACCGCGCTGATCGGCCCCAACGCCGCCATGGCCTGCACCGCCGCGGTCGAGGACGAGATCGACCGCCATTATTCCGATCAGCTCACCGCGCTCGGGGCCGAGGAGCCGGAGCTCGCCGCCAGGATCGGCGAGTTCCAGGCGGATGAGCGCGAGCATCGCGACACCGCCATCGGCGCCGGCGCCGAGGACAGCTTCGGCTATCCCATTCTCTATTCCCTGATCCGGGCGGGCTGCCGCGCCGCGATCGAGCTTTCAAAGAGGATTTGACCATGCGCACCGCTTTTCTCGCCTGTTCCGCGCTGCTCGCGCTTCCTGCGCTCGCGCTCGCCCAGCAGCCGGGCGTCCCCGCTCCGGAGGCGGCGGCCGCCGCGGCGGGGCAGCAGGGCGACGTCGCCGGCCCGGCCGACGATCCGCGAGTCAACCAACTGATCATCTACGGCGACGACCCTTGCCCGCAGAGCACGAACGACGAGATCATCGTCTGCGCCCGGCTGCCCGAGGGCGACCGCTACCGGATCCCGCCGAACCTGCGCGACAATCCGGACCAGGCGGGCAACCAGAGCTGGGCCAACCGCGCCACCGAATTGAGCTATGTCGGCGCCAGCGGCATCGGCAGCTGCTCGACCGCGGGCGCCGGCGGATCGATCGGCTGCTTCAACCAGATCGTCCAGCAGGCGCGCGCCGAGCGCGCCAGGGGCACCGGCGTCGACTGGAGCCGGCTCGTCCAGGAAGCGCGCGAGGCGCGGATGCGGCGGATCGGCGAAGTCGAGGTCCAGGAGGAGGAAGCGGACCGCGACGCGCCGCAATAGCGCTCAGGCCGGCTCAAGCTCCGCCGCCACCGTCTCTTCGATCCAGCCGCCGCCGAGGACCCGGTCGCCCTCGTACAGCACCGCCGCCTGGCCCGGGGCGACGCCATATTCCGGGCCGGCGAAGTGGACGCTCTCGCCGTCGAAGCGTGCCGGCGCCGGGCGGGCGAGCGAGCGCACCTTCACGGTGAGCAAGTCATGGCCGCCCCCGCCGAGCCAGTTTATGCCGCCGAGCCGTGCCGAGTGCACCGCCAGCGCCCGCTTCGGCCCGACGACTACCCGGCCGCGGTCGGGCTCGAGCCGAAGGACATAAAGCGGCTCGGCCTGTCCTCCGATCTCCAGGCCCCGGCGCTGCCCGACGGTGAAGTGGATGAGGCCGCGATGCTCGCCGAGCAGCCGCCCCTCGCGGTCGACGATCTCGCCGGCTCGCGCCGCCTCCGGCCGAATCTTCGCCACGACCCTCGCATAATCGCCGTCCGGGACGAAGCAGATGTCCTGGCTATCCGGTTTGTCGGCCACGGCCAGCCTCAGGTCGCGCGCCACTTCGCGCACTTCCGCCTTGGCCAGGCCGCCGAGCGGGAAGCGCAGGTAATCGAGCTGCTCGCGCGTGGTGGCGAACAGGAAATAGCTCTGGTCGCGGGCGGGATCGGCGGCGCGGTGAAGCTCCGGCCCCGCCAAGCCCATCACCCGGCGCACATAATGGCCGGTGGCGAGGCAGTCGGCGCCGAGATCCCGGGCCAGGCCGAACAGGTCGGTGAACTTCACGCCCTGGTTGCAGCTGATGCAGGGCACGGGAGTGCGGCCGCGTGCATATTCGTCGGCGAAGCGCTCGATGACGCTGTCGCGGAAGCGGCTTTCATAGTCGAAGACATAGTGGGCGATGCCGAGCCGCTCGGCGACCGCGCGGGCGTCGGCGATGTCGCGGCCCGCGCAGCAGGCGCGGCTGCGGCCGATCGCCTCGCCATGATCGTAGAGCTGGAGCGTCACTCCGATCACCTCGGCGCCGCTGCGGGCGGCCAAGGCGGCCACGACCGAGCTGTCGACGCCGCCGGACATGGCGACGACGATGCGGGCCTCGCGCGGCGGGCGCTCGAGCTGGAAGTCCGCTTCGATCATGGCGCCTAGATAGAGGCTGAGGGCAGCTGCGCCCACCCCTGCGGCGCTTTACTGCCTCTTCACCCTCTTCGCGTAGGAACGGGCCTATGGATATGGCCTTCCTTCGGCAGGCGGAGCGGATGCTCGCGCGCGGCGCGCCGGCGCGGATCGACCATTCGATCTTCGTTGCGGCGCTGGCGGCGCAGCGCGAGGCGCTCGTCACGATCCGGTCGCAGGCGAGCCTTTGCGCCCCGGCCGACCAGGGGCGGCCGGAGGACCCGCTGGTCGAGCTGGTGCTTGCCGGCCCGGCCTGGCGCCAAGCCCTGTCGGCGCAGCGCGGCTGTTTCAGCCGTGTCGAAGCGGGACGCCGCCGCAATGAGTCATAAACCATGCTCACCGGCCTGTTTACCTTGGCGTTTCAGCCTTCCTTCAAGGCTCCCGGCGTACATCCGGCGAAGCGGACGGCGCCGGCCCGAAGCGTCCCAGTGTTGAGGTACGAATGATCGAGAACCAGAAAATCCGGCCTGCTCAGGTGATCGGCCCGCTCGGCGAGCCGCTGACCGTCGCCTCGCTGCCGCCGCCCTCGACCA
>DASZEO010000109.1:0-3260 GCA_035940755.1 Allosphingosinicella sp.
GGCGATCCAGGCGCTGGGCGGCGCCGGCTACACCAAGGACTGGCCGGTCGAGCGCTACATGCGCGACGCCAAATTGCTCGACATCGGCGCGGGCACCAACGAGATCCGCCGCATGCTGATCGGGCGCGAGCTTATCGGCGCCGCCTGATTACTTCGTCTAAGGTTCGCGCGTGTATGTCAGCGACAGATCGTCCTCCCAGGCGCCGCCGCCCCTCGCCATTCGGCCCCTGCTTTCCAAGGTCGCGCCGCCGGTGCCGGCGGTGATCGTCTGGGTTTGACGGAAGTTTGGATCGTCGCGGCTCCAGGTCACCGTCCGATCGCCCGCCTCGACAGCATAATGTCGCGAAACGCCGCGCTCGTCGAAATAGAGCATGGACATGGTGCCGACCCCGTTGTCGCTGCCGAAGATGGCCACGCCGCTCGGGATTTCGGGCTCGTCTATCTCGGAATGCATGATCAGGAATGCGCCGCCCTCGTGCCAGTCGAAGGACGTGCGACCGTGAAAGGTCTTGGCAGGCACCATCGGATGGGTCCCGCACGTGCGCCAGGTCCCGACCAGGAACGCCAGTGGACGCAGGGAGGGATTCATGAGCAGGGCTTCGGGGCCGATCCGGCCTTCCCCTGTCACCAGACTCTGACCCTATCGGCGGGCGCGAGGTAGAGCGCCTGGCCAGGCCGGACGTTGAAGGCCGGATACCAGGCGTCGATGTTGCGGACGGTTTCGGCGCGCCACGGATCGGGGGCGTGCTCGTTGGTGGCGATCTGCGCGCGCAGCGCCGCTTCGCGCGCCTTGGCGCGGTGCGCCTGGGCGTAAGCGAGGAAGAAGCGCTGGTCGCCGGTGAGGCCGTCGATCACCGGCGGCTCGCGGCCATTCAAGGACGCGTGATAGGCGTCGTAAGCGGCGGCGAGGCCGGCAAGGTCGGCGATATTCTCGCCGAGCGTCAGCTGGCCGTTGAGGTGGAGCCCGGGAAGCGCCTCATAGGCGTTGTACTGCCGAACCAGCGCCTGTCCGGCGGCCTGGAAGTGGGCGAGATCCTCCGGAGTCCACCAGTTGCGAAGCCGCCCCTCCGCGTCGAAGCCGGCGCCGAGATTGTCGAAGCTGTGGCTGATCTCATGGCCGATGATCGAGCCGATCGCGCCGTAGTTGAAGGCGGGGTCGGCATTGGGGTCGTAGAAAGGCGGCTCGAGGATCCCGGCCGGGAAGTTGAGCGCGTTCTGAAGCGGCAGGTTCACGGCGTTGACGACGTGCGGGAACATCCACCATTCGCCGCGGTCGACGGGCCGGCCGATCTTAGCGAGCTGGTTGCGATATTCGAACAGCTCGGCGCGCCTGGCATTGCCGAACGCGTCGTCGGGCCGGACTTCCAGGCTCGAATAATCGCGCCACCGGTCGGGATAGCCGACGCTGACGGCGATGGTGCTGACCTTGCGCCGCGCCTCGGCGCGGGTGGCCGGCGACATCCAGTCGATGCTCTCGAGCCTCCGGTCGAACGCGGCGGTGATGTTGCGCGCCATCTGCTGCACGTCGGCGCGCGCCGAAGCGGGGAAGTAGCGATCGACATAGATGCGCCCGACGGCGTCGCCGAGCGCATTGCCGGTCGAGGCGAGCGCGCGCTTCTCCCGCGGCCGCTGCGCCTGCGCGCCGCTAAGCGTCGTGCCGTAAAAGCCGAAGCGAAGGTCGTCGAACCGCCGCGGCAGGACCCCCGCCATGCGGCTGGCGGTGTGGAAGGCGAGCCAATCCTTCCACGTCTCGAGCGGCTGGCTGCCGACGAGGGCGGCAAGGCTGCGGATCGGCGCCGGATGCCAGGCGAGGAACTCCTGCTGGTCGGGCAGCTGGGCGGCGTCGAAGAAGGCTTCCCAGTCGATCCCCGGCGCCCGCGTCGCGAAGTCGGAGCGGCGCCAGGTCTCGACCGCCTGCGCATTCTGCGCGTCGACGGCGCCCACCTGCGCGCGCGCGATCCGGGACTCGAGATCGAAGATTCGCTGCGCCCGCGCCGGCGCGTCGGACACCCCCATCAGGCCGAGGAAGTCGGCAATATAGGTGCGGTAGGCGGTGCGGATTCGCACCATGTCCGCTTCGTCGGAGAGGTAATAATCGCGGTCGGGCATGCCGAGCCCGCCCTGGAGGAGATAGGGAACCGTGCGGCTCGGATCCTGGAGGGCCTGGGTGACGAACAGGCCGAACAGGTTCTCGGTCCAGAAATTGGTCGCGTTGAGCGGGTCGACATCGGTGCGCAGGCTCGCGCCCAAAGCGGCCGAAAGGTCGCGGCGGTTCGCCACCGCCTGGATCTGCTGGAGCACCGGCTGAAGCGGCGCCAGCCCGCGCCGGTCGATCTCGTCCTGATTGAGATAGGCGGCATAATAATCCGCGATCTTCCGCTCGTTCGTGCCCGGCGCCGGATTGGTGGCCGCCATGCCGCCGATGATCTCGCGGTTGCGCCCTTCGACGACCTCGGCGACGGTGATGAAGGAGCCGATGCGCGTGCGGTCCGCCGGCATTTCCGTGCGATCGCGCCAGCCGCCATTGGCGTAGCGATCGAAGTCCTCGCCGGGGGCGACGCTTTGATCGATGCCGGCGAGGTCGACACCGACCGTTCCGGCCGCTGCCGGCGGGGCCGCGGCGGCGGCGGCCGGCTCGCCGGTCGTCGTCGACGGAGCGCAGGCTGTGGCGGCGAGGAGCAGGGCGGCACTGAGCGCGAGGCGGGACATAGGGCTGGTCCGGGGCTGTGGTGGCGGGATACGCCGGCAATACAGCTTCGCCTCAGGCGCGCCTAGCCGATTCGACCGGGCGCCACTTCCCATCGACAGCCGACGCGGCTAACCGGTCGGCGGCGCGCCCCGGGGAGATCGCATGAGCGAGACACTGCTGAACGTCCTCCAATATTACGGCGCTGCCGCCGGCGCGCTCGCGGCGCTGATCGTCTCGCTCGACCTCGGGCGCCGGCCGACCGGCTGGGCCTTCGTGATCTTCGTCACTTCCTCGCTCGCGCTGGTCGCCTGGGGCTTCTTCAACGACGAGGGCGAGGGGATCGGGACTCAGAACGTCGTCCTGTTCGTCATCAACGTCATCGGCGTCTACCGCTACCTGATCCGCAAGAAGCCGCCGGAGCCGCAGGCCGCATGACGGTGCTGACCAGCAGCGTCGACGAAGGATCGGAGACGTACCGGCGCTATTCGGCGCACAACCGCGCGCTGGCGGAGGCGCTTCGCGACAAGGTGGCGCTGGCGGCGCGGGGCGGGCCGGACAAGCACCGCGAGCG
>DASZEO010000110.1:0-16487 GCA_035940755.1 Allosphingosinicella sp.
CTCGGCAGCGTCGGCGACCTCAAGGCGGAGCTGCTCGGCCAGGCGCTGGCGCACAGCGCCGAGGCGCAGCGCCGCGACCTCGACAGGCTGGCCTCGGGCGAGGCCGCTTGACCGGAGGCGCCGCCCCGGCTTCAATCCCGAGGCACGCCGGAGCCAAGCTTATGCGCCTGATCGCCCTTCTCGCCCTGCCGCTCGTCCTTGCGCTGCCCGCATCGGCGCAGACGGACAGCGACGTCAGCGCGGAGGACCGGCTGGTGCACGACCGGATGATCGTGCTCGACACCCATCTCGACACGCCGGCGCGGTTCGACGACGGCCGCTGGGACTTCCGCGAGCTTCATCGCTACGCCTGGGACGTCAGCCAGGTCGATCTGCCGCGGATGGATCAGGGCGGTCTCGATGGCGGCTTCTTCGTCATCTACACCGAGCAGGGGGAGCTGACGCCGGAAGGCTATGCCCGGGCGCGCGACGCGGCGCTGGTCCGTGCCGCCGCGATTCACCGGGTGCTTGGCGAGAATAGCGACCGCGCCGGCCTGGCGTTGACGGCGGACGACGCGCAGCGGCTGCTCGACGCCGGCAAGCGCGCCTTCTTCATCAGCATCGAGAACAGCTGGCCGCTGGGCGAGGATCTGTCGCTGCTGACGACCTTCCACCGCCTGGGCGTGCGCATGGCCGGGCCCGTCCACAGCCGCACCAACCAGCTCGCCGACAGTGCCACCGGCGAGGCGCGCTGGCACGGCCTGTCGCCGCTCGGCCGACAGTGGGTGGCCGAGATGAACCGGCTCGGCATGCTGATCGACGGCAGCCACAGCTCGGATGCCACCTTCGACCAGCTGCTCGAGCTGAGCCGAGTGCCGATCGTCCTTTCGCACTCCGGCCCGAAGGCAATCTTCAACCACCCGCGCAATATCGACGACGAGCGGATGCGGCGGCTCGCCCGAGCCGGCGGAGTCATGTTCGTCAACAGCGTCTTCCTGGTGCAGCACGACAATTCGGAGGAACGCGACGCAATCAATGCCCGGCACGAGCAATGGGGAACGCTGAGTCCCGAAGAGCGCCGGCGGCTGCTTCGCGACCGCGCCGCCCTAGATGCCCGCCGGCCGTATACGACGGCCGATTTCGACCTGTTCATGCGCAGCCTGCTCCACGCGATCGCCGTGATGGGCGTCGATCATGTCGGCCTCGGCGCCGACTGGGATGGCGGCGGCGGCGTCATCGGCATGGAGGATGTCAGCCGCCTGCCGCGGATCACGGCGCGGCTGCGGCGCGAAGGCTTCAGCGAGGGCGACATCGCCAAGATCATGGGCGGCAATTTGCTCAGGGTGGTTCGGCAGGCGCAGCGCGGCGGAGCCTCGTAAGGCGGCCATGGAGCGCGATCTCACCACCGCGGGGGGCCGGCCCGGAACACTGCCGATGCCGCCCGGCGGACCGGGGTCGGCCGCGGTCGCGCACGACTGGTCGGCGTCGCCGCTGGGGCCGATGGACAGCTGGCCGCAGCCGCTCAAAACCGCCGCCAACATCGTGCTCACCTCGAACATCCCGATGCTGCTCGTCTGGGGCCCGGACCTGCTCACGATCCATAACGACAGCTATGGCGAGATACTGGGCGACCGGCGGCCCGCGCTCGGCCGCCCGATCCGGGAGGTGTGGTCCGACCATTGGGACGTGATCGGCCCGATCACCGACCGCGTCCTCGGCGGCGAGACGGTATTCCTGGACAGCGCGCGCCGGACGCTGAAGCGCGGCGGCCGCGAGGAAAGCGCCTGGCTGACCGCCTGCTACAATCCGGTGTTCGACGAGGAGGGCGAGGCCGCCGGGATTCTCGGCGTCGTCACTTCCGTGAGCGAGGACGAGCGCACCCAGCAAAGGCTTCGCGAGAGCGAGGAGCGCTTCCGCCTGATCGCCGACAGCGCACCCGTGCTGATGTGGGTGACCCAGCTCGACCGCAGGCGAAGCTTCGTCAACCGCGCCTACGTCGACTTCCTCAACATCACCTACGAGCAGGCGGTGGACTTCGACTGGCGTACCATCATCCACCCGGAAGATGCAGATCGTATACTGCACGAGTCGATCGCGGGAGAGGCTTCGCTCAAAACTTTCGTGCTGGTCGGACGCTTCCGCGGCGGCGATGGCGAGTGGCACTGGGTCCGATCGGTCTCGCAGCCCCGCTGGGGGCCGGGCGGCGAGCATATCGGCTTCATCGGCGTCGCCCACGACATCACCGAGAACAAGCTGGCCGAAGAGCGGCTGCGCGAGATGAACGAGACGCTCGAGCGGCGGGTGGAGGAACGCACCGCCGACCTTCGCGCCGCGCTCGAGCGCCTGCGCGAGGAGGTGGCGGAGCGCGAGCGCGCCGAGCAGGCGCTCCGCCAGGCGCAGAAGATGGAAGCGGTCGGCCGCCTTACCGGCGGCATCGCCCACGACTTCAACAATCTTCTCACCCCCGTGATCGGCGGCCTCGAAATCCTCGCCTCCACGCTCGAGGAACCCCGCCTCAAGCGCCTCGCCGAAGCCGCGCTGGAATCGGGCCGCCGGGGCGCCAAGCTGACCGGCCAGCTCCTCACCTTCTCGCGCATCCAGCGAATCCGCATATCGCCGGTGGCGGTGAACCAGGTCATCGACAATCTGCGCCACATCCTCAGGCACACGATCGGTTCGGGCGTCTCGATCCGAACCGAGCTCAGCCAGGCGTCGGCGCATGCCATGTGCGACGAAAACCAGCTGGAAAACGCGATCCTCAACCTGGCGATCAACGCTCGGGACGCCATGCCAGAAGGGGGCACGCTGACGATATCCACGGGCGTCGTGTACGAGGCCGGAGAGCCTGACCTCGACCCGGGCGAATATGTCTGCATCAGCGTCGCTGACACGGGCATCGGCATGCCGCCCGACGTTGCGGCGCGCGCGACCGAGCCCTTCTTTTCCACCAAGCCGTTCGGCAAGGGCACCGGCCTTGGTCTGGCGCAGGTCTACGGCATCGCCCGCCAGTCCGGGGGCACCCTGCGGATCGACAGCAAGGAGGGGGAGGGCACGGATGTGAGGGTGCTGCTGCCCTCCGTCGAGCCGGCTGCGGCAGCGGCCGAGGCGGGCGAGATCCTCGCCGAGGCTGAGCAGGCGCCGCAGGGGCCGTTCCGGCGGATCATGGTGATCGACGACGATGCCGACGTCCGCTTCTTCGTCACGGAGCTGCTCGAAAGCCATGGCCATAAGGTCGAGGCCTTCGCCCATCCGCAGGCGGCGATCGACGCGATCGGCGCCAGCGCGTGCGAGCTGGCGCTGATCGACTTCGCCATGCCGGGAATGAACGGCGCCCAGCTCGCGCGCGAGCTTCGCCGGGCCAGGCCCGACCTGCCCGTCGCCTTCGTCACCGGCTATGCCGAGACCGAGCAGCTGGAAAGCGCGCTCGGGCGGGACGTGCCAGTGCTTCGCAAGCCGTTCGGCATGGACGAGCTCATCGCGCTGGTGGCGGCGGCGCTGGAGAAACCGGAGCCGCCGAAACCCTGATCTCGCGCCCGGGAGGCTTGAAAGCCGCTTCCATTTTCCTAGATTCAGGTCAGCCGGGCGACCGGGTAGACGGTGTCCGGCCTGTGCGCGGGGCCCGCGCCCGATCGCGGGGCGAGCCTCGTCCAATGTTGCTCAACGGAGGACATGAAATGAGAGGCTTCGACTTCACCCCCTATCGCCGTTCCACCGTCGGCTTCGACCGGCTGTTCGACTTCCTCGAAAATGCCAGCCGCGCCGAACAGGACAATTACCCGCCCTTCGACATCGAGAAGCTGAGCGACGATTCCTATCGGATCACGCTCGCCGTGGCCGGCTTCAAGCGCGACGAGATCGATATCGTCGCCCAGCAGAACATGCTGGTCATCACCGGCCGCCGCTCGGAGAATCGCAGCCGCGACGGCAATTTCCTGCACATCGGCATTGCCACCCGCGCGTTCGAGCGGCGCTTCGAGCTGGCCGACTTCGTCCGGGTCACCAGCGCCGAGCTTCGCGACGGCCTGCTGGCGATCGAGCTCGTCCGCGAGATCCCCGAGGCGATGAAGCCGCGGCGGATCGACATCGGCACCGGCGAGGCCGCCTCGCTCCACGCCGAGCAGAACCAGCGCGGCGAGCAGAGCGCGAGCGAAGCGCCCGCGCCCGAGCGCGAGACCGCCTGAAGCAAGGATCCGGCGCCGGCAGGCCCGGCGCCGGATTCCCCCGATTCAGCTTCCGTTTAGGCTCGCCGGTCCACAGCGGGAGACGAGGCGTGCGGCCCTATGCCGTCACCCGAGTTGGATTGAACAAGAGACGATCGATGAAGTTGTTGAAGAAGCTGCAGAACCCTTACGTGCTGGTGGCGCAGGGGTTCGTGCTGGGCGGGCTCCTTTTCCTCGCGACTCACGGCGACGCCAACGCTGCGCCGTCGGCCCGCCCTTCCGTGCTCAACGTGTCGCAGGCGGCGCGCTAGCCGCTTGAACGCCGCCGCGGCGGCTTTATAGCGGACCAATGGTTCGCTTTTCGTTCTGTGGTGAGGAGCTGGTGGCGCTGCCGCAGGGCGCGCTGTTCTGGCCCCGCCGCAGCGCGCTCCTCGTCGCCGATCTGCACCTGGAAAAAGCGAGCTGGTTCGCCCGCCTCGGGCAGATGCTCCCGCCTTACGATTCGATCGCGACGCTTTCGGATCTGGCGGGGCTGGTCGCGGCTGCGGACGCAAGGGAGGTGTGGTGCCTCGGCGACAGCTTCCACGACCGCCACGGCTGCGATCGGCTGCCGGCGCGGGCGCGCGAGCTGCTCACCGGCCTTACCGGCCGAACCGCCTGGACATGGATCATCGGCAATCATGATCCCGGCTTTGCCGACCATTGCGGCGGCCGCATCATCGAGGAAGCGGAGGTGGACGGGCTGGTGCTTCGCCATCAGGCCGAGCCCGGCGAGGCGCGCGGCGAGCTTTCGGGCCATTTCCATCCCAAGCTTCGAATCACCCACCGCGGGCGGCTGGTCTCCCGCCGCTGCTTCGTGGCGAGCGCGCGCAAGCTGATCCTTCCTGCCTTCGGCGCGCTGACGGGCGGCCTCGACGCCAATCATCCCGAGATCCTCCGGGCCGCGGACGGCGCCGCCGAGGCGCTGGTGCCGCTGGCGGACCGGCTGCTTCGATTCCCGCTAGGAGCCCGGGCGCTGCGCTCAGCCTGACCGGCGCGGCGGCGCCCGCTCGAACCGCCACAACGCGCCCCCGAGGCACTTGACGCCGGCGAGGGTGGCGGTGCCGCCTTGCTCCAGCGTGGCTAGCAGGCGCGACAGCTCCTCGCCGCGCGGCGCCGCCTCGGCATCGAGCCGGCGCAGCGCGCGAAGCAGCAGCCGCCGGCGCAGCTCGGCCGGCAAGCCGTCGGGCTGGAGCTGGAATGCGGCGCCGCAGGCGCTGAGCCTCTCTTCCGCGAGCCTGTCCGCGGTCCATTCGAGCGCCGCTTCGGCCGCGGCGAGGGCGCCGGCACTGCGCGCGAAGCCCGCCGGGTCCACCCAGTCCGCCGTCGCCAGCCGAGCGCGCAGGCGGGCGCGGTCGAAGCGCTCGTCGGCATTGCTCGGGTCGTCGACGGCGGCAAGGCCGGCTTCTTCCACAATCGCGGCGAGCTCGCTGCGCCGCCAACCGAGCAGCGGCCGCAGCAGCGCGCCGTTGACCGCGCGTACGCCGCTCAGGCCGGCGACGCCCGCTCCGCGATTGAGCCGCATCAGCAAGGTCTCCGCCTGATCGTCGGCATGGTGGGCGGTGAGGACGTGGTCGAGCCCGCGCTCGCTCCGCCACTCCTCGAGCAGCCGGTAGCGCTCGGCCCGGGCTGCCGTCTGGACGCTGCCTTCGATCGGCGCCTCCGGTCGAAGCGTGGAGTGGCGGACGCCAAGATGGCGGCAATGATCGGCGACGAGCGCGGCTTCGCCGGCGCTCGCCTTCCTCAGGCCGTGGTCGACCGTGGCGACCTCGATCCGCTCCGCGAAGGCGGCGTGGGCGAGCAGCAGCAAGGCCAGGCTGTCGGGCCCGCCGGAGACGGCGAAGCCGAAGCGCGCGGCGGCGGCAGCGGGGGCGATGGCGTGGAGGTCGCCGCGGAACCGCTCGACCTGGTCCGGCGAGGGGCCGCGCCCCGGCATCTAGCGGCTGGCGGCGGCCGCCCCGCAGCGTGCGTCGGTCCGCGCCCGCGGCAGGCGCTCGCGCACGAAGTCGCGCATGTTGGGATAGACCTGCTCGAGCTCGTCATAGACGCGGCAGGCCTCGGTGCGGCGGTTGAGGCGGGTGAGGGAGACGCCGAGGAAATAGAGGCTGTCGGCCGCCCGCTCGCCGCGGGGATTGTCCTGGTAGTTGGCGAGGAACACGCGCGCGGCCGTGGCGGGCTTGCCGTCGTCGAGATAGGCGCGGCCTTCCAGGTTCCGCGCCCAGCTGGCCCAGCGGCTGTTCGGGTAGCGGGTGGCGGCGGCGTTCAGCGCCTGCTGCGCCTCGGCGTAGCGGCGCGAGTCCCAAAGGCGAAACCCGGCATTATAGGCCTCCTGCGCCGCGTCCCCGGCCGCAGCGGGCGGAGCCGCCGGCTCGTCGCCCGCCGGTTCCTCCGCCGGCTGGGCGGCAGGTTCCCCGGAACGGTCCGCGGCGGGGGTTGGAGCGGCCTCCGGGGGCCGCCCCTGCTGCTCGATCCGGTCGAGCCGGCCGCCAAGCTCGGTACGAAGGCGGGTCAGCTGCTCCTCCATCTGCAGGGTGCGATGGCCCTGCTCCTCGACCTCCCCGGTGAGCGAGCGCAGCTGCGCCTCGAGGGCATCGACTCGGGCAGTGAGACCGGCAAGGGCGTCGCCGGTCGCGCCGCTCGGCAGCGACGACGCCTGCGGCTCGATCTCGGGTTCGACGAACTGCGCCCGCCCGCCGGGGAACACCCGCCGCTGCACGGCCCGCAATTCCTGCTCCAGCCGTTCCACCCGCCGTTCCACCGGCTCGTTGCGCTGAGCCACGGCAGGCGCCGCGGCAGAAAGCAGGACCAACCCGATGAGAAGCGTACGCATGACTGTCCCCCGCGGCTAAGTGACCGGCACTTTATTGAACCCCGGCGGCTGTCGCCAGCCTTAAGCGATTCGCC
The DNA here is from genome assembly GCA_035940755.1 of Allosphingosinicella sp. Lineage (GTDB taxonomy): Bacteria > Pseudomonadota > Alphaproteobacteria > Sphingomonadales > Sphingomonadaceae > Allosphingosinicella. Next base: position 7,083 of record DASZEO010000110.1, read on the forward strand.
TTATTGCGCCGGAGCGCCCGCACCCGCCTGCGCCCGCGCCGCCAGGTCCTCGGCACGCAGGCTGACGTTGGAGATGGTGCGTTCGACCGGCTCGATCGGGCCGATGTCCCGCGCGCCTATCGCCAGGCGAAGCACTTGCGGGCGCGCGGTGCGGATCACCGGCCGCTGCGCCGTCGCCGGCACCTGGAAACGCTGGCCGGGCGACATAGTCCCCTCGAACAGGGCGGCCCCGCCGGCGGCGTCGCTGATCCGAAGCCAAACCTCCTCGGTCGCGGTAAGAGTGACGGGCTGCCCAGCCACCGCCTGCGGCCCCGGCGGCTGCGGGGGCGGCGCACCAGGCTGAGCGCCAGGCGCCGTGGCGGCGGGCACGGGCGCCGGTGCGGAAGGCTCGTTCACATCGTCGAGCGAACTACGCCAGATGGCGTAGGCAATGATTAGCGCGATCGCGAGCCCGGCGGCGATCAGCGCCAGCGACCTGGGCGGAACGCGCGCCGGGTCGGCCGGCTCGTAATATTCCGCGGCCGCCGCTCGGGGCCGGGTTCCGCCAAGCCGGTCCCTGACCTCGCGGCCGAGCTCGGTCCCGTTGAGCCCGATGGCGTTGCCATAGGAGCGGACGAAACCAATGCAGTAGGTGATGGCCGGCAGGGCGTCCCACTCCTCGCGTTCGATATGCTGCAGGTGGCGGATCGGGATCCGGGTCTGGTTCGCGACGTCGTCGAGCCTGAGGCCCCTGGCCTCGCGGGCCTGCTGCAGCCGCTCGCCGACCGTCATGGACGGCGGCTGGTTGCCGAGAGCCTGCTGCGCCATCGAACCTGCTTTCGCCTCCTGTCCCGCGCCGCGGCGCGCGCTGCCTTCATCGCAGCCGAGGTTTCAAAGTCAACAAGGCGCGGCCTTGACGGCCAGCCGCTCACGCCATCGGCACGCCGCGGCTTTCCGCCCATTCCGCCAGAGCCGCGCGCATGTCGGGCGGTGGCGAGGCGAGCAGCGAGTCCAGAAGTCCGGCCGTCGCGGCGGCGTCGAGCGACCGGATCATCGCCTTGATCGGGCCGACCGCCATCGGAGTGATGGACAGCCGCCGGACGCCGATGCCGATCAGCGCCATGGCTTCGAGCGTCCGGCCGCCCATCTCCCCGCACACGGCAACCGGCACTTTCGCCTCGTCGGCGGCGCGAACGATACGCCTGAGGAAGCGAAGGATCGCGGGCGAGAGCCAGTCGTAGCGCTCGGCCAGCATCGGGTTGGAACGGTCGGCGGCGAACAGGAATTGGGTGAGGTCGTTAGTGCCGATCGACATGAAATCGAGGCGGGGGAGTAGGACGTCGAGCATCTCGGCCAAGGCGGGCACCTCGAGCATTGCGCCGTAGCGCACGTGGCGCGGCAGCAGCTTCCTGCGCTGCGCGAGCCAGGCGCGCTGCTCCTCGACCAGCGCCTTCGCCTGGTCGAACTCCCAGGGCTCCGAGACCATCGGGAACATGACGTCGAGCTCCCGCCCGGCGGCCGCTTCCAGCAACGCTCGCGCCTGCGCCTTCATCAGCGTCTCGCGGTCGAGCGCGAGGCGAAGCGCGCGCCAGCCCATGGCTGGATTCTCCTCGCCGCTGGCGGCGCCGTGAAGGTAGGGGAGCTGCTTGTCGCCCCCGACGTCCACCGTGCGGAAGATGACCGGCTTGTCGCCCGCCGCCTCCAGCACCGATCGATAGAGCCGCTGCTGGCTCTCGCGCCGCGGCAGGGTCGCCGAGACGAGGAACTGGAATTCGGTTCGGAACAGGCCGATGCCGTCGGCGCCGGTCAGGCCGAGCGCGGCGACGTCGTCGCGAAGACCGGCATTGACCATCACCGAGATCCGCTTGCCGTCCTTCGTCACAGGCGGGACGTCGCGAAGGGCGGCATATCCCGCGCGCCGCTTCTGCATCGCCGCAAGCCGGGCGTCGAAGGCGTCCTGGATGGCGGGGCTCGGCCGGGAGAAGGCTGCCGCCTCGCCGCCGTCGAGCAGCACCAGATCGCCTTCGAACACCTGCTGGCGCACGTTGCGGACGCGGCCGATCATCGGCACGCCCATCGCGCGCGCGACGATGGTGACGTGGGCGGTGAGCGACCCCTCCTCGAGGATCACGCCCTTGAGCTTGCGGCGGTCATATTCGAGCAGCTCGGCTGGGCCGAGATTGCGGGCGATCAGGATCGCGTCCTGCGGCAGCCCGGTCTGGGCCGCCGTGCCGAGCTGGCCGGCGACGATCCGGAGCAGGCGGTTGGACAGGTCCTCCAGGTCGTGCATCCGGTCCTGGAGCAGCGGGTCCGAAATCTGCCGCATGCGCTGCTGCATGCGCTGGCGCACGCGCTCGATCGCCGCCTCCGCGGTGAGGCCGGAATCGATCGCCTCGTTGATGCGGCGCGACCAGCCCTCGTCATAGGCGAACATCTTGTAGGTCTCGAGCACCTCCTGATGCTCGCCGACGGTGCCGAACTCGGCATGGCCCATCATGGCGTCGATCTGCTCGCGCATCCTCGAGAACGCGGCGTAGACGCGGTGCCGTTCGGCCTCGGTGTCCTCAGCCACGGTATGCTCGATCAGCACCCGCGGCTGATGGAAGACCGCATAGCCCTTGCCCATGCCGACCACGAGCCGCTGGCCGGTCATCCGCGCCATTCCGGAATCGCGCTGGCCGGCAGCAGCCGCCGCGGCCTTGTCGGCAAGGCCGGCATTGGCAATCAGCTCGGACAGCACCATCGCCACGGTCTGAAGCGCCTCGATCTCTATCTCGTCGTAACCGCGCGGATCGGCGTGCTGGACGGCAAGGACTCCGATCGCCCGCTCCTTGCGCACGATGGGCACCCCGGCGAAGCTGTGGAACAGCTCCTCGCCGGTTTCGGGGCGGTAGGCGAATTCGGGGTGGCTCGCGGCCTCGTCTAGGTTGAGCACCGCCACGTCCTTGGCGATGGTGCCGACCAGGCCTTCGCCGAGCGCCAGCTTGGTGACGTGGACGGCGCTCTGATTGAGGCCGACGGTGGCGAACAGCTCGAGCAGGCCGTCGCGCAGCAGGTAGATCGAACAGACTTCGCTGGCCATCGCCTCGGCGATGATCTTGACGACCTTGTTGAGCTTGGCCTGGGCGCTGGCCTTTGAGGCCATCACGTCGTGAAGGCCGGTCAGTATCTCCCGGGCGGAGGCGACGGAAGCGGTCGGCATGCGAACGGGCTAACAGAAAGGCGGTGGCCTTCCAATGGCGGCCGGTCGTGGCGCCGCCGCCGGTGCTGTGATAAGATTGGGGCATCGGAGGTCATGAAGATGCTGCTGATGATCCTGATGGCGGCGCTGCCCGCTTTCCCGATGCCGGCCGCCGCGGCTCCGCCGTCTCGCTTATGGGCCGAGACCAGCCCGAAGTGCCCGGAAGCGCGCGTGCAGATGACGGCGCAACGCGTGCCGCTGGTGCCGCGCCGACTCGACGAGCTGCCGCCGGGCCGGCTCGAGCTGACCGTGCTGCGCGAAGTCCACGGCTGCCCGATTCCCGCCGTCCTGCGTGACGGCCTCGGCGGCCGCCGCTGACGCACCTTACTGCGCGGCGCGCTCGGTGAGGCGGCCGTAGCGGCGCAGGATCGTGCGCAGCTGTTCGTGGGGCAGGCGGGGCACGCGCACGCCGTCAACGCCTTCCATCGTCTCGGCCGCGACCATCGCGTTGACCACGGCTTCCTCGGTGGCCTGGGTTCCGGCCTCGAACAGCGGCGTCAGCAGGTCGTTGGAAAGCATCTGCACCGTCTGAGGCGCCGGGCCGGGATTGACGCTCCTGAGCTCGGGATTGGCGGTCGAGAAGGCGACGAAGATGTCGCCCGAGCCCTCGCCCGCGACCGAGCCGAGGCGGCCCAAGCCGAGCGACGGGCGCTTGGCGAGCCGCCGCAGCTGATGCGGCAGCAGCGGCGCGTCGGTCGCCACGACGATGATGATCGAGCCGTCAGGACGCCTCGGTTCGTCGAGGGCGGCGCGCGGGCCGGCGTCGCAGTCCGGGAAGGGCCAGCGGCGAGTCTCGCCGGCGGCGGCGCGGCGGGCGTAGCAAATGGGGTCCGTGTTCACGAGATCCGCGCCGACCGGAGCGCCCGCCACGCGCAGCAGGCGGCGGCTGCCGTAATTACACTGGACGAGCACGCCGACCGTGTAGCCGCCGAGCTCGGGCGGAAGGCGGCGCGAGGCCGTGCCGATGCCGCCCTTGAAGCCGTTGCAGATCATGCCGGTGCCGCCGCCGACGGCGCCTTCGCCGACCGCGCCGCCGTGCGCGCCCTCGATCGCGGCGAGCGCATGACGGTATGTCACGTGGAAGCCGTTGATGTCGTTGAGAACGCCGTCATAGGTCTCGGCCGCCACCGGCGCGTGCCACAGCGCCTGCCAGCCGTTGGCCACCATCCAGCGCACCGCCGCGTCGCGAACGACGCCGACGCTGTGGGTGTTGGTGATCATGATCGGCCCGTCGATCAGGCCCCGCTCCTCGAGCCAGGTGGTGCCGGTCATCTCCCCGGCGGCGTTCAGCGTGAACCACGCGCCGAACACCGGCGACGTGGACTCGCGGCCGCGCGGCAGGATCGCAGTCACTCCGGTGCGCACCGGCCCCCGGCCCTGCACCAGCCGGCCCGAGCCTTCGATCAAGGTCGTGTGGCCGACCTCCACCCCGGCGACGTCGGTGATCGCGTTCAACGGTCCCGGCGTGCCTTCGAACGGCACTCCCAGGTCGCGCGCGCGCTGGGCGTGGGCCGGCGCGGCGGCGAGGCAGGCCAGCGCGGCGAGGAGCAGGATTCGCTTCATGCCATTTCCCTCGATGAGGCCGCGACTGCGTCAACGAGCTTCTCCACAAGCTCGTCGATGTGCGGCGGTTCGATGATCAGCGGCGGCGACAGGGCGATCGTGTCCCCTGTGACCCGCACCAGCAGCCCGCCGGCAAAGGCGCGGGTGAAGACGTCGTAGCCGCGCGCGCCGGGCCGCCCTTCGAGCGGTGCCAGCTCGACCGCTCCCACCAGACCGACGTCGCGCACGTCGATGACGTTCGGCGCCTGGCGAAGCGAATGGAGCGCTTCCTGCCAGCGCGTCTCGAGCTCCCGCGCGCGGGAGAACAGTCCCTCGGTCTCGTAGATGTCGAGTGTGGCCATCATCGCGGCGCAGGCGGCGGGGTGGCCGGAATAGGTGTAGCCGTGGAACAGCTCGATGGCCGCCGGCGGGCCTCGCATCATCGCCTCGCGGATCCGCGCGGTGACGGCAACCGCGCCCATCGGGACCGCGCCGTTGGTGAGCCCCTTGGCCATGGTCAGCAGGTCCGGCACGACGCCGAAGCGGTCGGCGGCGAACGGCGCGCCGAGGCGCCCGAAGCCGGTGATCACTTCGTCGAAGATGAGCAGGATGCCGTGATCGTCGCAGATTTCCCGCAGCCGCTCAAGATAGCCGAGCGGCGGCGGAAGCACGCCCGTCGACCCCGCCATCGGCTCGACGATGACGGCGGCTATATGCTCGCCGCCATGCTCGGCGATGATCCGGAGCAGGTCGTCGGCGAACTCGGCGCCATGCTCCGGCTGCCCCCTCGAAAAGGCGTTGCGGCCGAGGTCGTGCGTGTGGCGGATGTGGTCCACGTTGGGTAGCAGCGGCCCGAACGCCGCCCGGTTGTTGAGGATGCCGCCCACCGACATTCCGCCGAAATTGACGCCGTGATAGCCTCGCTCGCGGCCGATCAGCCAGGTCCGCTCCGGCTCGCCGCGGGCGCCGTGATACGCGCGGGCGATCTTCAGCGCCGTGTCAGCCGCTTCGGATCCCGAATTGACGAAGAAGACGGCGTCGAGCCCGCCGGGGAGGATCCGCCGCAGCCGCTCGGCCGCCTCGAAGGCGAGCGGATGCCCCATCTGGAAAGGCGGTGCGTAATCGAGCGTCGTGAGCGCGACATTGACGGCCTCGGCGATCTCCCTCCGCCCATGCCCGGCATTGACGCACCAGAGGCCGGCGGCGCCGTCGAGGATCGAGCGGCCGTCGGGCGTCCAGTAATGCATGCCTTCGGCGCGGGCGAGCAGCCTCGGGGCCGCCTTGAACTGGCGATTGGCGGTAAACGGCATCCACCAGCCCTCGAGGCCGGCCATTGTCGGCGGATGCACTTCCACGTCCCCCATGGCATCAGCCTATGCCGTTTGCGCCGCCGCGGGAAGCGGGTGCGTTCAGGCGTCGGCCGAGCGGCGCTCGAGCGCGTGCGCGGCTTCCTCGACGAGCTGGCCGATAATCTCCGGCACCGACTGCTCCTGCTTGACCATTCCGACCGACTGGCCAGCCATGACCGATCCCGTCTCGACGTCGCCCTCGATCACTGCGCGGCGCAGGGCGCCGGCCCAATAATGCTCGATCTGGAGCTGCGCTTCGGCCATTTCGACCTGGCCCTGGTCGAGCAGGGTGGCGACTTCGCGCTGCTTGGCCGCGAAGGATTCCATCTCGCGGTTCTTGAGCGCCCGGACCGGGATGACGGGAAGGCGCGGATCGATCTGGACCGAGGTGACGGCGTCGCGCGCCGAGGCGCGGATGAACGCCTTCTTGAAGTTCGGGTGGGCGATGCATTCGTGGGCGCAGACGAAGCGGGTGCCGAGCTGCACGCCGACGGCACCCATCTCAAGATAGCCCGCAATGAGCCCGCCATGCCCGATCCCGCCGGCGACGAAGATCGGGGTTTCGCCCGCCAAGGGCGGCAGGATCTCCTGGGCGAGCACGGAGGTCGAAACCGGGCCGATATGGCCGCCCGCCTCCATCCCCTCAATCACTAGTGCATCGACCCCGGAGCGGATCAGTTTCTTGGCAAGCGCGAGTGCCGGCGCGAAGCAGATCAGCTTCGCGCCGCTGCCTTTGATCCGGTCGATGGCTCCGGGCGGAGGCAGACCTCCGGCGAGCACGACGTGGCTGACCCGGCGCTTCGCGCACACGTCGATCAGCTCGGAAAGCTGCGGGTGCATGGTGATCAGGTTCACGCCGAACGGGCGCTGCGTCCGGGCCCTGGTCTCAGCGATTTCAGTGTCGAGCAGGTCGGGGGTCATGGCCCCGCAGGCGATGACTCCGAACGCGCCGGCATTGGAGAGCGCGGAGACCAGATGGCGCTCCGAAATCCAGCTCATCGCTCCGCCGAGGATGGCGACGTCGCAGCCGAGAAAGTCGGTGCCGCGCTTCATCAGGCGGACCAGCCGGTCGAGGCCCATTCCCCCCTCCCCTTGATGGGGAGGGGTTGGGGGAGGGGTGGCGGTCGTCATAGGGCCTTGCCTTTAGCGAAGACTCCACCCCCACCCAACCCACCCCCATCGAGGGGGAGGGCTTTTCCGCGTGTTCGCTATCCCGCCTCCTCGGAATCGAGGCCGAACGCGGTATGGAGGACCCGCACCGCCAGCTCGGTATAGTCTTCGGGGATCAGCACCGAGACCTTGATCTCGCTGGTGGCGATGGCGAGGATGTCGATCTTGCGGTCGGCCAGCGTCGCGAACATCGTTGCGGCCAAGGAGGGATCCGAGCGGATCCCCACTCCGACGATCGACACCTTGCAGATGTCGGTGTCGGTGGCGAGGTCGGCGTAGCCGATCGCCTCCCGGCTCCGTTCGAGAAGGTCGGCCGCCTGCGCCGCCGAAGCGGCCGGGACGGTGAAGGTGAGCACCGAGGGGCCGCCCTGGGCAATCATGTCGTAATTGATTCCGCCCGCCGCGAGCGCGCCGAAGATCGCCGCCGCGGCGCCCGGCCCTTCCGGGAGGCCGGTGAGGGTCAGCCGGGCCTCGTTCTTGTCGTGGGCCACGCCGGTGATGAGCTGTCTTTCCATGCCATAATCCTCAAGCTGGGGCTCGCCCACGATCAAGGTGCCCGGCCGGTCCTCGAACGAGGAAAGGACGCGCAGCGGGAGCTTGTGGCGCATCGCTAGGCCGACGGATCGGGTCTGGAGCACCTTGGCGCCGACGCTGGCGAGCTCGAGCATCTCCTCATAGGTGACGATCGGCAGCTTGCGCGCCTTGGGCACGATGCGCGGGTCGGTGGTGTAGACGCCGTCGACGTCGGTGTAGATGTCGCAGCGGTCAGCCTTCATCGCCGCGGCGAGGGCGACCGCGGACGTATCGGAGCCGCCTCGCCCGAGGGTGGCGAGGCTCCCGTCCGCCGCGACGCCCTGAAAGCCGGGTATGACAGCTATGCCCCGTTCGTCGAAGACCCGCTCCAGGACGTCGACATCGATGCCTTCGATCAGGGCCGAAGCGTGGCCGCTCGCGCGGATCGGAAGCTGCCAGCCCATGTAGGAGCGGGCGTTGAGGCCCATGCCCTGAAGCGTGATGGCAAGAAGGCCGCTGGTGACCTGCTCTCCCGAGGCGACCACCACGTCATATTCGCGCGCGTCGTAGAGCGAGGCGGCCTCCCGGCAGAGCTGGATCAGCCGGTCGGTCTCGCCCGCCATCGCGGAGACGACGACCGCCACCTGGTGCCCCGCCTCCGCCTCGCGGCTCACGAGCGCGGCGACGTGCCGGATCCGCTCGATCCCGGCCATCGACGTGCCGCCGAACTTCATGACGATGCGGGCCATGCGAAGATCGTTACCCCAGCGAAAGCTGGGGCCTCTTTTCGCCAGCGGTCGTTAAGTGCAAGGAGATTCGGGCTTTCGCCCGAATGACGAGGTTGGACCCGATGGCGACTTCAGCGACCGTTGACCCGCAGCAGGCCGAGCATTTCGGGCGGCTGGCCGCCGACTGGTGGGACCCGAACGGCTCGTCGGGGATGCTCCACAGGCTCAATCCCGTGCGCCTCGGCTATATGCGCGACCGGATCGACCAGCATTGGGGGCTCGACGAATGCGGGCTGAAGCCGCTCGAGGGCAAGCGTGCCGCCGACGTCGGCTGCGGCGCCGGCCTGCTTGCCGAGCCGCTGGCACGGCTGGGGGCGCAGGTGACCGGCGTCGATGCGGCGCCGGAGAATATCGAGGCGGCGCGGCTGCACGCGCAGGGGCAGGGGCTCGAGATCGACTATCGAGTCGGCGGCGTGGAGCGGCTGGAGGGCCGCTACGACCTCGTCACCTGCCTCGAGGTGGTGGAGCATGTCGCCGAAGTCCGGGCCTTCGTTCACGGCCTTGCAGCGGCGCTGGCCGATGACGGGCTGCTGATCCTGTCGACGCCGAACCGCACCGCCTGGTCGCGGCTGGTGATGATCACGCTCGGCGAAGGCACCGGGCGCATTCCGCGCGGGACTCACCAATGGGACAAGTTCCTGTGTCCCGGGGAGCTGTTCGCGCTGCTTCGCGAGGCCGGCCTCAGGGTCGCGGACTGCACCGGCCTGGGGTGGGACCCGCTGCGCGGGCTTCACCTCACGGACGACAAGTCGCTCAACTATCTGGTCGCCGCCGTCCGCGCCTGACGCGGTTCGCGGCTCAGGCGGCTGATCAGGATCGCGGT
>DASZEO010000111.1:0-4195 GCA_035940755.1 Allosphingosinicella sp.
CAGCGCGGCTGGCCGGCCTGGGCGGAGGCGCTCGAGACGGCGCACCGGGATCCGGCCGCGGCGGCCGCGCGCCAGCGGCTGGCTTATGACGAGGTGCTCGCCAACCAGCTCGCCTTGATGCTGGTTCGTGCCTCGTCGCGCAAACGCAGGGGCCTGCCCCTCAAGGGCGACGGGAGCCTGCGCGACAAGCTTCGCCTGCCTTATTCGCCGACCAACGCCCAGCAGCGGGCCGTGGCGGAGATCGACGGCGACCTGCAGCAGGAAGTGCCGATGCTTCGCCTGCTTCAGGGCGACGTCGGCTCCGGCAAGACTCTGGTCGCGCTGATGGCCATGCTGGCGGCGGTGGAAGCGGGCGCGCAGGCGGCGCTGCTGGCGCCGACCGAGATCCTCGCCCGCCAGCATTTCGACACGCTTTCGCGGCAGCTCGCGGGTCTGCCGGTGAACGTCGCCATCCTCACCGGCCGCGAGAAGGGAAGGGCGCGCGAATCCTGCTTGATGGGTCTTGCCGACGGCTCGATCCACATCCTGGTCGGGACTCACGCCATCTTCCAGCAGCATGTCGCTTACAGGCGCCTCGGCCTGGCGGTGGTGGACGAGCAGCACCGCTTCGGCGTGGCGCAGCGGATGATGCTTGCCGCCAAGGCGGAGCGGCCGCCGCATTTGCTGGTGATGACGGCGACGCCCATCCCCCGAACGCTGACGCTGACCCATTATGGCGAGATGGACGTGAGCCGCCTCGACGAAATGCCGCCCGGGCGCCAGCCGGTGGAGACGCGCGTGGTGAGCGAGGAGCGGCTGGCCGAGGTGGTCGATGCGCTCGGCCGGCATATCGACGCGGGCAAGCAGGCTTATTGGGTCTGCCCGCTGGTTGAGGAGAGCGAGACGACCGATCTGGCTGCCGCGGAGGAGCGTGCCGCGGTGCTGCGGCTGCGCTTCGGCGAAAAGGTGGCGGTCGTGCACGGGCGGATGAAGGGGCCGGAGAAGGACGCGGTGATGGCCGCCTTCCAGCGCGGCGAGGTGGCGGTGCTGGTGGCGACGACAGTCATCGAGGTCGGCGTCGACGTGCCCAACGCGTCGCTGATGATCGTCGAGCATGCCGACCGGTTCGGCCTCGCGCAGCTCCACCAGCTGCGCGGCCGCGTGGGGCGCGGCGAGGCGCACAGCGTCTGCCTTTTGCTGCGCAGCAATTCGCTCTCCGAAACGGCGCGTGCACGGCTGTCGCTGATGCGCGAGACCAACGACGGGTTCCGGATCGCCGAGGAGGATTTGCGACTTCGCGGCGCCGGCGAGATCCTCGGCACCCGCCAGTCCGGCGAGGCGCAGTTCCGCCTCGCTTCGCCCGAGCAGATCGCGGAGCTCGCCCCGCTCGCGATGGACGACGCCCGCCTCCTCATCGACCGGGACGGCGGGCTGGAAGGGGAGAGAGGGCGAGCGGCCCGTCTGTTGCTCTACCTGATGGAGCGCGATGCTGCCGTCGCGCTCTTAAGGGGAGGCTGATGGCGCACAGCCCGCTGGTCCTGCTGCACGGCTCGAACAGCTGCGCGGCGGAGATGACGCCGCTGGCGGACGCGCTGCGCGACCATGACCTGCGGATCCCCGACCTGCTCGGCCATGGCGGGCGCCCGATCCCGGAGAGGCTCGATATCGAGTCGATCGCCGACGACCTTGAGCGCTGGCTGGACGAGCGGCGGATCGGCCCGGCTCACTTCGTCGGTTACAGCTTCGGCGGCTACGTCGCGTTGTTGCTCGCGCTTCGCCAATCAACTCGAGTCCGCAGCGTGACCGCCCTCGCGACCGTCTTCCGCTGGACTCCGGGAACGGTGCGCTACGTCGTCCATCTGGCCGACCCGGAGCGGCTGGCGCGCCCCGGCAACCGGCGCGGCGGCGAGATGGAGCGGGCGCACGGTCCCGGGTGGCGCAAGGTCAGCCAGAACAACCGCGCCTTGTTCGCCGCGCTGGGCGAGCAAGCGCCGCTGACGGACGTCGCACTGAGCGGGCTGGGAACGCCGGTCCTCGTTCTCAGCGGGGCCACCGATCCGCTCGTCCCCGAGACGGAGGCGAGGCATCTCGCAAAGCTTCTTCCGAACGCGCGGCTGGGGCTATGGCCATGGGCCGCGCACCCGCTGCGCGACGTCCCGCTGCGCCAGGTGGCCAGAGCCATCGGCGCCTTCACCGGGCAGGTGGAGGAGGACCGGTTCGTGCCGGGACCACCGCTTCGCCTCGAGCAGCCGCTGGCGCTCGGCGGGCTTGCGGCTGGAGACGTCCAGATCGCCATCGGGCGCAGGGATTAGCGGAGGTGTCGGGGTCGCCGCGCCGGCCCGAGCACTACGGCACGAGCAGCCCGTGCTTCTTCTTGCCGGCGGAAATGCGCACGTCGCACGCGACCACGATCGTCCTGTCCTCGCGCACCGGCTCGCCGTCGACCCGCGCGCCGCCTTGGGCGATGAGACGCCGCGCCTCGTTCTTCGACACAGCGAGGCCGAGGCCGGTCAGGGCGTCGACCAGAGCGATCTCTCCGGGCACCTTCAACGTCGGCAGCGCTTCGCCGGAAGCGCCTTCCTCGAACGTCTGCCGCGCCGTTTCGCCAGCGCCGATCGCTGCGTCTTCGCCATGGGCGAGGCTGGTGGCCTGGTCCGCCAGGATCTTCTTCGCTTCGTTGATCTCCGCGCCTTCGAGCCGCTCCAGCCGTTCGATCTCGTCCAGCGGCAGGTCGGTGAAGCGCCGAAGGAAGGTGCCGACGTCGGCGTCCTGCGCGTTGCGCCAGAATTGCCAGTAATCGTAGGGGCTGAGCTGGTCGGCGTTGAGCCAGATCGCCCCCTTCTCGGTCTTTCCCATTTTGCCGCCGTCGGCGGTCGTCAGCAGCGGCGTCGTCAGCCCGTAAAGATGCTCGCCCTCGACGCGCCGCGTCAGCTCGATGCCGTTGACGATATTGCCCCACTGGTCCGACCCGCCGAGCTGGAGCCGGCAGCCGAAGCGGCGGAACAGCTCCAGGAAGTCGTAGGCCTGCATGATCATGTAGTTGAATTCGAGGAAGGTGAGCGGCTGCTCGCGCTCGAGTCGGAGCCGGACGCTGTCGAACGTCAGCATGCGGTTGATCGTGAAATGGGGCGCGATGTCCCGCAGGAACGGAATATATTCGAGCCGGCCCAGCCAGTCGTCATTGTTGACTAGAATTGCGCCGGTCGGGCCGTCGTCGAAGCTCAAGAAGCGCTCGAAGATGCGGCGGATCGAGGCGATGTTGGCGGCGATCGTCTCCCCGGTCAGCAGCTTTCGGCTCTCGTCCTTGCCGGACGGATCGCCGACTTTCGTGGTGCCGCCGCCCATCACGACGATCGGCTTGTGGCCGGCCTGCTGGAGGCGGCGGAGCATCATGATCTGAACGAGGCTGCCGACATGGAGCGACGGCGCCGTGGCGTCGAAGCCGATATAGCCCGGCACCACCTCGCGCGCCGCCAGCGCATCGAGCCCGTCGGCGTCGGTGAGCTGGTGGATGTAGCCGCGCTCGTCGAGCACGCGCAGCAGGTCGGATTTGAATCGGCTCATGGCCGGTGCGGGTTAGCACGCGCCTTGGCGGAGACAATAGTCGCGCACGGAAACGGAGCCGGCGGAGCAACATGGTTAATGCCTCGTTTCGCGTCTAGAAGAGGCGCGCAGGCAGAGTGTGACGCGGCGGCACCGCCGGCGAGCAGCGGGAGGATCGATGAAGCGGTTGCTGGTCATCTGCGGAACCATCGCGCTGATGCTCGGCAGCGCCAGGCCGCCGGCCATGGCGCGCAGCGAAGCGCCGGTGCCGGTGCCCGCGCATCTGCCGAAGCGTGCCGTTGCCGATCCCGCGCCGACAGCGCCGCCGGCCCGCCCGCAACCGCAGCCCCAACCGGTCACAACCGCTGCGCAGCCCGCCGCGGGCCCGGCTCAGACGGGCGGCGGGGTGAGGGTGCTTGTCAGCCTGCCCCAGCAGCGCCTCTGGGTGTTCCGCGGGCGGGAGCTGATCGCGACCTCGGCCGTGTCGACGGGCAAGCGCGGCCACGAGACTCCAGCCGGGACCTTCCCGATCCTGCAGAAGCGGGTCGTCCATCATTCGAGCCTCTACGACAATGCCCCGATGCCCTATATGCAGCGGCTCACCAACGGCGGCGTCGCGCTCCACGGCGGCCGCGTCCCGGGCTACCGCGCCTCGCACGGCTGCATCCGCCTG
>DASZEO010000112.1:0-7586 GCA_035940755.1 Allosphingosinicella sp.
CCGGTGATCGCCTCGATCCACGAGAAGCGCGCCGAATTGAGGCAGCAGATCATGGAGATGGGCCAGCTTCGCGAGGAGCCGCCGCAGCGCGGCCGCCGCCTTCGCGACGCCGCGGCCAAATAGCCGCTGGCCGCGGCTCCCGCGACCTGCTAGCGTTCTTCCTCTGTTCTGAAGGAGGTGTCCTCGGTGGCGCGACGGTCCGGCAGCGCCGATCTGCCGCTCCACGGCGGGCGCGTCCCGGCATGGCTGGGCGAGCGGATGACCCGCCTCGGCACCGTCATGGCCGAGGCCATCGTCCACCATTACGGCCGCTCCGAGCTGCTTCGCCGCCTCGCCCACCCCTTCTGGTTTCAATCCTTCGGCGCCGTCATGGGCATGGACTGGCATTCGTCCGGCATCACCACCAGCGTCGTCGGCGCCCTCAAGCGGGGCCTCAATCCCATCGCCGGCGAGCTCGGCATCCGGATCTGCGGCGGCCGCGGCCGCCATTCGCGCCGCACCCCGGACGAGCTTGCCGCCGCCGGCGATTGCGCCGGCTTCGACGGCGCCGCGCTCGCGCGGGTCAGCCGCCTCGTCGCGAAAGTGGACAGCGCCGCCGTCCAGGACGGCTTCGACCTGTATCTCCACGGCTTCATCGTCACCGACGAGGGTGACTGGACGGTGGTGCAGCAGGGCATGAACGGCGAGCGCCGCACCGCCCGGCGCTACCACTGGCTGTCAGAGGGCCTCACCAGTTTCGTCGACGATCCCCATGCCGCCGTCGAGGGGCGGCGGCAGGGCGAGATCGTCAACCTCGCCGACCGCCGCGCCGATGCCTCGCGGCGCGCGCAACTGGAACTGCTGACTCAGCTTGGACCCGACCAGCTGGCGCGCGAAGCCGCCGCCGTCGAGCTGCCCCCGCCGGAAGCGCCGGCGCAGCCGCACCTCGCGCTCCCCGGCCATCACGACGTCAAGCCGAAGGATGTCATGCTCCGCCGCCTCCACGGCACCCTCGCCGCAGCGGCGGAGGCCGGGCCCAAGGACTTTCCCGAGCTGCTGCTCGTCCCGGGCGTCGGCGCCCGCACCGTGCGCTCGCTGGCGATGGTCGCCGAAGTGATCCACGGCGCGCCCTGCCGCTTCGCCGACCCGGCGCGCTATTCGCTTGCCCACGGCGGCAAGGACCGCCACCCCTTCCCGGTCCCGATTAAGGTCTACGACCGGACGATCGCCGTGCTGAAGACGGCGGTGGAGCAGGCGAAGCTGGGCCGGGACGAGAAGCTCGGCGCCATCCGCCGGCTCGACGAGCAGGCGCGAAGGCTGGAACGCCACGCCGCCGGCCCATCGCTCGATGCGCACATCGCCGAGGAGCGCCAGCGGTCGCACGAATTTGGCGGCATGAGCATCTTCGGCGCCGAACCGGCGCCTCAGGCGGGCACAGCCTCCAACGCCTCACGCACCGCCTGAACGGCCTCGGCGGCCTTCGAGCCGTCCGGCCCTCCGCCCTGCGCCAGGTCCGGCCGCCCTCCGCCGCCCTGCCCGCCCAGAGCTTCGACGCCGCGGCGCACCAGGTCGACGGCGTTGCGAGCGGCGGCGAGGTCGTCGGTCACCCCCACCGCCATGCTGGCCCGGCCGTCATTGACCGCCACCATCGCCACGACGCCGGAGCCGACCCGCTTCTTGGCTTCGTCGATCAGCCCGCGAAGCGCCTTGGGATCCACGCCCTCCAGCACCTGGCCGATAAAGCCGTGACCGCCCACCTGCTCGGGCGCCGCGGCCTCGCTCTTCAATCCGCCGCCGAGCGCGAGCGCCTTCTTCGCCTCCGCCAGCTCGCGCTCGAGGCGGCGCCGCTCCTCGATCAGCGCCGCCACGCGCGACGGCACCTCGTCCGGCGCCGCCTTGAGCGCCGTCGCGGCTTCGCGCAGCTTGCCTTCGCGCTCGGTGAGCCAGCGGCGCGCCGCCTCCCCCGTCAGCGCCTCGATCCTGCGCACGCCCGCGGCCACGGCGCTTTCGGAGACGATCTTGAACAGCTGGATGTCGCCCAGCGCGCTCACATGGGTGCCGCCGCACAGCTCCACCGACCAGGGCGCCTCCGGGCCGCGGCCCATCGACAGCACCCGCACCTCGTCGCCGTATTTCTCGCCGAACAAGGCCATGGCGCCGGCGGCGATCGCCTCGTCGGGGGTCATCAGCCGCGTCGCCACCGGCTGGTTCTCGCGGATGTGGCGGTTCACCTCCTCCTCGACGGCATCGATGTCATCGCGGGTAAGCGCCTTCTGGTGCGAGAAGTCGAACCGGAAATAATCGGGAGCCACCAGGCTGCCCTTCTGGGTCACGTGGCTGCCCAGCCTGTGGCGAAGCGCCGCATGGAGCAGGTGAGTGGCCGAATGGTTGGCCCGCACCTTGTCGCGGCGCGGGGCATCGACCGCCAGGTGCACGGCATCGCCGACTGCCACTTCGCCGGCGCGAATCACCGCATGGTGCGCGTGGAGCCGGCCCAGCGGTTTCGACGTGTCCTGAACATCTGCGACTAGGCCTTTGTCGGAGCTTATCTTTCCGCTGTCACCTATCTGCCCGCCGCTCTCGCCGTAGAAAGGCGTCTGGTTGGTCAGGATGACGACCTTGTCGCCTGCGGCGGCGCGTTCGACGCGGGCGCCGTCCTTCACGATCGCGACCACCTGCCCCTCGCCCTCATGGCCTGCATAGCCCGTGAACTCGGTCGAGCCATATTGCTCGGCAATGTCGAACCACACCTCCTCCGAAGCCTTCGCGCCGGAGCCCTTCCAGGCGGCGCGAGCTTGCGCCTTCTGCTCCGCCATGGCCGAATCGAAGCCGGCCCGGTCGACGCCGAAGCCCTGCGCCCGAAGCGCGTCCTCCGTGAGGTCGTAGGGGAAGCCGTAAGTGTCGTAGAGCTTGAACGCGACCTCGCCCCCCAGCGTCTCTCCCGGCTTCATCGCCGCGGTCGCCTCGTCGAGCAGTCGGAGCCCCTTGTCGAGCGTCTGGCGGAAGCGGGTTTCCTCGAGCTTCAGCGTCTCTTCGATCAGCGGCTGCGCGCGGACCAGCTCCGGATAAGCGGCGCCCATTTCGGCGACCAGCGACGGCACCAGCCGGTGCATCAGCGGCTCGGTCGCGCCGAGCAGGTGAGCGTGGCGCATCGCGCGGCGCATGATCCGGCGCAGCACATAGCCCCTGCCCTCGTTCGCCGGGAGCACCCCGTCGGCCACCAGGAAGCCCGACGCCCGCAGGTGGTCGGCAATGACCCGGTGGCTCGCTTTGGTATCGGCGGTCTGGGCGTTGTGGGTGAGCGCGCTCGAGGCGGCGATCAGCGCCTTGAACGTGTCCGTGTCGTAATTGTCGTGGACGCCCTGCAGCACGGCGGCGATCCGCTCCAGTCCCATGCCGGTGTCGATCGACGGCCGCGGCAGGTCGCGGACTATCTCATTGTCCTCCTGCTCATACTGCATGAACACCAGGTTCCAGATCTCGGTGAACCGGTCCCCGTCCTCGTCGGGCGATCCCGGCGGGCCGCCCGGTATCTGCTCCCCATGGTCGTAGAAGATCTCCGAGCACGGCCCGCACGGACCGTTGTCGCCCATCGCCCAGAAATTGTCCTTGGTGGGAATGCGGATGATCCGGCTCTCCGGCAGGCCCGAGATCTTGCGCCACAGCTCGAACGCCTCGTCGTCGGTGTGGTAGACGGTGGCGGTGAGCCGCTCCTTCGGCAGCCCGAACTCGCGCGTGAGGAGGTTCCAGGCGAGGTCGATCGCCCGCTCCTTGAAATAGTCGCCGAACGAGAAATTCCCAAGCATCTCGAAGAAGGTATGGTGGCGCGCGGTATAGCCGACATTGTCGAGATCGTTGTGCTTGCCGCCGGCCCGCACGCATTTCTGGGACGAGGCGGCGGTCGACCAGGGCCGGCTCTCCTGGCCGGTGAAGACGTTCTTGAACGGCACCATGCCCGCATTGACGAACATCAAGGTCGGGTCGTTCTGCGGCACCAGCGGCGCCGAAGGCACCACCTGGTGTCCCTGCCCGCCGAAATAGTCGAGAAAGCCGCGCCTGATGTCGTTCGTCGAAGTCATCGCCGAGACTTAGGTCACATGCTGCGCCGCGGCAAGCGAGGCGGCCGGTCGAATCATCCTCCGGCCGGTGTTATGTTCCTGCTATGTTCATCGGCAACTCTCCTCACGCGTCCCCGCCCGCCAGTCGCAGTCGCCGGCCGAAAGTGACACCGCCATGCGCGTGAGCGCGAACTTTGGGAACATTCGGATGCTCGCCCGCCTGAACGGGGGGGCGGCCGCTTGCTTGTGCCGCTTGCCTCTTGCGATTCGCCGCGGATCGGTGAAGGCTGGTCCTTTCCCCAAGGCGCGGCGCCGCGTCTGCTTCGCGGAGTGCCGCAGGCACACGAAGGAGACGTTCATGCCCGGTAGAGCTGCAGGCATCAGGACCATCGCGCTCGTCGGGCCTGGCGGGGCGGGTAAGACCAGCCTTGCCGAGGCCCTTCTTTTTGCCGCCGGCACGATCAGCCGCCAGGGCTCGGTCGCGGACGGCACCAGCGTCGGCGACGCCAGTGCCGAAGCGCGGGCCCGGGGCGGCTCGACCGAATTGAACCTCATGCACCTCGACTATATGGACGACCGCTACGCGCTGATCGACGCGCCGGGTTCGGTCGGCTTCGCGGCCGACGGCGCGCTCGGCATCGCCGCGGCCGACCTCGCCCTGGTCGTCGTCGACCCCGATCCGGACCGGGCGCTGCTTGCCGAACCGACGCTTCGCCAGCTCGAATCGCTCGGAATTCCCCACATGATCTTCGTCAACAAGATCGATCAGGCGCGCGGCTCGATTCAGACGCTGCTGGAGGCGCTTCAGCCGATGAGCGCTTCGCCGCTGATCGCGCGCTGGATTCCGATCCGCGACGGCGAGAAGATCGCCGGCTTCGTCGATATCGCGCTCGAGCGCGCTTATTATTACCGTCCCGGCAAGCCCTCCGAGCAGAAGGACATTCCGCCTGACCTCGCTGACCGCGAGGCGCTCGAGCGCTCGCACATGCTCGAGCAGCTCGCCGACCATGACGACGCCTTGCTCGAGCAGCTGCTGATGGACGAGATACCCGACCGGCAGACCGTGTTCGAGGACCTCGCCAAGGAGACCGGCCAGGGACAGATCGTGCCGGTCCTGTTCGGCTCGGCGATGAACGGCTTCGGCGTTCGCCGCCTGCTCAAGGCGCTTCGCCACGAGGTGCCGGCGCCGGCGGCGGCCGCTGAGCGGCTCGGCGCGTCGGACGGCTGCGCCTTCGTGTTCAAGGTGTCCAACAGCGGCGCCATGGGGCGGCTGACCTTTGCCCGCGTCTTCGGCAATTCCCTCAAGGAAGGCGCCGAGCTGAAGGGCGCCGACGGGCACACCGTCCGGATCGGCACCCTGTTCGCCGTCCAAGGCGAAAAGACCGTCAAGCTCGCCGAGGCGAGATCGGGGGACGTCGTCGCCATCGCCAAGCTCGAAGGCGTGAGCGCCGGCGAATGGCTGACCAGCGGCACGTCCCCGCCCCGCCTCGATGTCGGCGAGCCCACCCGCAACTACGCGCTGGCCATCGCCACGAAGGACCGCAAGGACGACGTCCGGCTGTCGACCGCGCTTCACAAGCTCACCGAGGAAGATCGCGCGCTCCAGTGGGAGCAGGACGAGGCGCTCCACGAGACCCGGCTAAAGGGCGTCAACGATGAACATCTGAAGGTGACGCTCGAGCGGCTCAAGCGGCGCTACGGGGTCGCCGTCGATTCGCGGCCGCCGACGGTCGGCTACAAGGAATCGATCCGCAAGACAGTGACGCAGCGCGGCCGGCACAAGAAACAGTCGGGCGGCCACGGCCAGTTCGGCGACGTGGTGATCGAGGTGAAGCCGCTGCCGCGCGGCCAGGGCTTCAAGTTCGACGAGCGCATTTCCGGCGGCGTCGTGCCGCGCCAGTGGATTCCCGCGGTCGAGGCCGGCGTTCGCGACGCGACCATGAAAGGACCCCTCGGCTTTCCGGTGGTCGACGTGGCCGTGACTTTGGTGGACGGCTCCTACCACACCGTCGACAGCTCCGAGATCGCGTTCCGCACCGCGGGGCGGATCGGCATGTCGGAGGCGCTGGCGCAGGCGCAGCCGCATTTGCTCGAGCCGGTGATGAAGGTCACGGTCGTCGCGCCGAGCGGCGCCACCTCGCGAGTCACCTCGGCCATCGCCAGCCGCCGGGGCCAGATGCTCGGCATGGGCCCCCGCGAAGGCTGGTCGCGCTGGGACCAGGTCGAGGCGCTGATCCCCGAGGCCGAGATGCAGGGCTTCGACGCCGAGCTTCGCTCGCTGAGCCAGGGCCTAGCGACCTATACCGCCGAGTTCGACCACCTGGCCGAGCTCAACGGCACGCTGGCCGAGAAGGTCGTGCAGCGCGAGCTGGAGCCGGCTTGAGGCGGACGGGTCGAAGGGTGCATCGGGCCTCTTGCGGCAGGTGGTCGCCGCGCTTGACCCTCGCTGTGCCTGTGCGATGATGGGCGTGAGGTGATAAATGCCTGACAAACCTGTTTATTCGGACGATCAGATCGTCGCCCAGATCACTCGTCTCGGTGTCTGGAACTCACCGTCCACCCCCATTGCCTACGCATTCCTCGAGCAGCGGCCCTCCTATCTGCCTTACGAGAGCAGTTTTGCGCCCTTCTCCGCGACCGAGCGCGCCGATGCCGCCAAGGCGTTCGCACTGATCTCGGAGGTCGCAGGCCTGAGCTTCGTCGAGGTCCCGAATAACGGGCAGGAGCCCGGGCCTTCGAACCAGCGCATCACCTTCCGGACGCTGTCGGTGGAGCAGCCATTTTACTCGGGCTCAGCCTCCACCTACCAATATGACGGCTCCTCCGAAATTTACGGCTCGGACGTCGTGCTCAACCATAACGGCATGGATCGCCGCGTCGAGCTCGGAGGCTATTTTTACTGGCCCTTCCTGGTGACGCTGCACGAGATCCTCCATTCTGTCGGCCTGTCGCACGCCGGAGACTATAACGGCGACGGCTTTAATTATAATGACGATGCCCTGTTCCAGCAGGATACGCGGCAATATACCGTCATGTCCTACTGGGACGCCGCTAATTCCGGTGCCGACCACTTCATTGGCTCGACCCAATATGTCGCCCAGACGCCGCTGCTCTACGACATCCTCGCGCTGCAGAGGCTCTACGGCGCGAACATGACGACCCGCTCGGGCGACACCGTCTACGGCTTCAACTCCAACACCGGCAACTCGCCGTTCAACTTCTCCGTCAATGCCGCCCCGGTGCTCGCCATCTGGGACGGCGGCGGCCGCGACCGGCTCGATCTTTCGGGTTGGTCCGATTCCTCGGTGATCGACTTGCGCGAGGGCGCGTTCAGCAGCGGCGGCGGCCTCACCGGCAACATCGCCATCGCCTTCGGCGCGGTCATCGAGGAGGCCGTGGGCGGGGCGGGCAACGACACGCTCACCGGCAACGCCGCGGCGAACCTGCTGGACGGCGGCGCCGGAGCCGACGTGATGACCGGCGGCGGCGGCAACGACGTCTTCATCGTGGACCAGGCCGGTGACCTTGTCAGCGAGGCGGCGGGTGGGG